>JACIYK010000296.1 GCA_014359965.1 Candidatus Aminicenantota bacterium | reverse complement strand
GAAGTACTTCTAGCTTTTTTGCCCCTCTACCACACCTTTGGCCGTTATTTTGAGCTTTTGGGGATGATTTTCTGGCGGGGCACGTATGTTTTTTCTGGAAATCCTTCTGTGGAAACGCTTTTCAACCTTTTTCCCCGGATTAACCCAACCGGTCTAGTGAGTGTTCCGGTCCGCTGGCAACAAGTTTATGAAAAGTGTCTGGAAAAAATTGCCCAGAGCCCCAGCAGGTGTAAAGAGGAAATAATCCGTTCAGTAGTTGGTTCGCGGCTGAAATGGGGGATTTCCGCTGCAGGCTATCTTGCTCCCCGGGTTTTCCATTTTTTTGAAAATCACGGAATAAATCTGGTAAGTGGCTTCGGGCTGACAGAGGCGACCGGCGGGCTGACTATGACCCCTCCTGGGCGCTACGTTGATGATACTCAGGGGTGGCCGTTGCCCGGCGTGGAATTAAAATTGAGTTCTGAGGGAGAATTGCTAGCACGGGGGCACTACATTGCCCGTTACCTTGAAGATAAAGGACCTGGTGACCAGATTCCTTATCCGGGTCAGGATGATTACTGGTTAAAAACCGGCGATATCTTCAGGGTTTTACCCAACGGTTATTTTCAGATAGTAGACCGGAAAAAAGATATTTACAAAAACAACAAAGGTCAGACCATTGCCCCGCGGAAAGTAGAGGACAAGTTTAAAGGAGTTCCTGGGATAAAGAGGGTATTTCTCGTGGGAGATGGTCGTCCCTATAATATTCTACTTATTGTTCCTGATGAGAATAATTCTGAGTTTATAGAGAGACTTGGCCCGGAAAAAGAACAATATTACAGGAGGATTGTAGAGACTGTTAATCAGGACCTGGCACCATATGAAAGAGTAATAAATTTTGTTCTTCTGGATCGTGATTTCAGTCCTGAAAAGGGTGAACTTACGGCCAAGGGGAGTTATAATCGAAAAAACATAGTGACTAACTGGTCTTCTTTGATTGAAAGTCTTTATCAGAAAAATTATGTTGAATTTACCGGACAGGGGTTTAAACTCCGGATACCCTACTGGATTTTCCGCGACCTTAGCCTGCTGGAAAACGATTTTGAGTTTAAAGACGGGGTTCTTATCAACCGCAGTCAAGATCTTTCACTGGAAGTTAAACCTCTACAAAAAGGTGGTAGATATCAGATTGGAGACCTGGTTTACCAAATAAATGATAATTTAATTGACCTGGGGCTTTTTGCTCGTCAGCCCTATCTCTGGTGCGGCAATCAGAAGTTAGTAGAGTTTTTACCGATAAAAGAAGGCTGGGATGCTTCTCTCGACAAGTTCGTAGAGAGAGCCAGGTTGCCAGTTGAGCTCCGGCGGTCAAAACATAAACCCGCTGGTCACCGTAAAAATATTGGGGACCTGACGTTGCTTAAGCTTCATGACTGGCTGGTTACCATCTACTTCGGTGTTGGGGAAGAAGTCGAGAAAGCCAGAGAACAGCTAGAAAAACTTTTTTTAGAATCAGAAAACCCACGGCACTCAGTTCTTCTGAGATTAAGGCTTGAGGCTCTGGCCGACCATCCCGATGAAAGTATTCGCTGCTGGGCTTACCGGTTGCTGATTCTTGATAAACCCCGCCCCAATTATACTCCACAGCTGGAAATTTTTATTGAATCCGGCAAAAACTTTTTGAATGAGGAATCAATTGAAGAGATAGCTTCTTCGACCCTGGGTAGCGGGCGGTTTGAAGCACTGAGAAGGCGGCTGGCCAACTACCGGAAAACCTTGCCCTGGCCGGCTGGAGCCAGAACTGTTAATCAATTCAAAGCAATTTTTAAACTTCTGGTGGATTTTGCCCTGGTTCATCCGGCCTTTATTCCCAGTGTAGCAGCTGAACTGTCCAGCTGGGCTCTGCATAAATCTGATCCGGAACTGGCAGCTGAGGCTGAAAAAGCGCTTAAAAACCTTCACCTGGTCTACCGCCTTAAAGCTAAAATTAAACTTCCCGATAACTTCTCGGAAAGACTTTTTG
>JACIYK010000295.1 GCA_014359965.1 Candidatus Aminicenantota bacterium | reverse complement strand
AGAAGGATATGGTGGAGAGGGAGAACGAGGATTTGAGTATTCGGAGGCAGTGTGAGCTTCTGGCTCTTAACCGTTCTTCTCTTTACTATGAGCGGGTGGAGCTGTCAGAGGAGGATCAGAGGGTACTTCAGGAGATGGACAAGATTAACCTGGATTTTCCAAGTTATGGCAGCCGGAGGATGAGTCGGGAGCTTGGGAGTATATGATACGCCCTTCGAGGCTTATTATCAGCTACCAGCGGGTGCAGCCTGTTAAATGAAATACACCTTAAAAGAAGGCTACTTTTGGTCTTGACTACTAGACCATCTCAGATGATAATATTTTTGTCGAGCGGTTGTGGCGGATAGTCAAGTATGAAGAGGTCTATCTTCATGAGTATCGGACGGTCAGTGAAGCCAGACCAGGGTCTGATGGCTTATTTTCTCTTTTACAACGCAGAGAGGCTGCATCAGAACTTAAGCTATCGAACACCACATGAAGGTCTATTTTGGAGGTTTTAAAGCCTCAAATCAGGCTGAGGCAGAGTCATGAAATGGTTAAGATAAGTCGAAACAGGCAGGTCAAAAGAGCACCTTATACAAGCCCTTTTTCTGTCCAAACAACGGGGAGCATCTCAGTTTCGATAATAAAAAGCACTGATGATAGAAGCAAAAGAAGAAGGAAGGTTTATCGTGGGATGCAAAAGTATTAAATTTATTGCAATTATATCGGCAATAATTTTAATCTTTCCTAGAGTTTTTCTTTCTGCTGAAGACAAAGTTACTCTGATTTTAAAATTCCAGTTAGATCAAACCAAGCAACCACTTATGCGGCCAGGAGATATAGAAGTAAGCGGAGAAAAACTTTTCGTTACAGATAGACCCTCAGGAAACATAAAGATATACAATAAAGACGGAACGCTCGACAGCACTTTTGGACGAAAAGGAGCGGGACCAGGTGAGTTTACAAGTCCCAACTATATTGAAATAGCCGACGGAAAAATTTGTGTTCAGGATATGGGACAGCTTAAATACATAATTTTTGATGAAAACTTTAATGAAATAACCCGTTTCTTTTTTCTGATGGGCGCCGATCCTTTTGTCATAGATGATAATCGAATCATTAATTGTGAGTATTTGAGACGTGAAGATGATAAAGAATTTGTAGGAGCAATTATCGATTTTTCAGGCAGTAAAGCAAAAATAATTAAAGAATTAAGACCATATCCTTATTCCAAGGATGATTCCTGGAATAGGATCCTGTCAATGAAACACTTCATAGATATACAGCAGGACAAAAAATATATTTATCTCGTAGATGAAAATAAGGTTGAAATTTACAAATATAATCGAGAAGGGGAATTTCAAAAGAAGTTCGGCAAGAATCCTAATTATTTCAGAGTAGCTCAAAGAACATCAGATTATGAGACTTATAGGAAGCTGGGAAGAGCACCCGAAGGAATTGAGGCCGGAAGAAGATGGAGCAGAACTTTTAGTCGGGTTACCGGTTTATCTGCTCTCGCCAATGGCCTGAGCTTAGCTATCGAAAATTTTGACCACAATGAACAAAAATGGGAACTTTATTTGAGCTTTTATGATTTTGATGGAAAACTTTTGGAGGAGGGCATTAAGCTTAAAGAGGTGGGTAGTCCTTTGGCTGAAGATGAACGATTTCTAATAGATTCTAATAATAAAGACTGTGTGTATATCTTAGAATGCAATGAAGATATTGATCCCCCGCAATATACATTTTATGTATATAAGATAAATCTATGAAAAGGTATATCTGGCCTGGCTTATGCATTATTCTGCTCTGCATAAATGTGTGGATGGGAATAACAGCTAATAATTTAAGAAAATTTCCTTTTTCAGGGAACTGGACTGACATGGTGACTCTTCATCATAGTGGGCAGAATCCCGGATATACGTAAGGCCTCCGTTTCTACCCAACCGGTGGCCACATCGGTGGCGTTCAGGCTGTAGAGGAACTCCCCCTGAGCATTACCACCGTCGTGTCCCACCAGGTCTATCTCTAAAAACCCTGGTTTC
>JACIYK010000294.1 GCA_014359965.1 Candidatus Aminicenantota bacterium | reverse complement strand
GTGCGGCTCAACCCCAACCCGCTTCTTAAATCAAAAAACTTCAAGCAGACTCTGAAATTGAGCGAAGCAGCGGTTGAAATCCAGTGTGGCCAGGGCCAGGAACAGGTTGACCTCAAAGTGTGGGCTGACGCTAACCATCCTGTAATTCACGTGGCTGTTAAGAGCAAAAAGCCGGTTGAAGCCACTGCCTCCGTCGAACTCTGGCGAACCGAACCGTACGAGCTTCCGACCATTGAAGTGAGCGATGTCCATTTTGACCATTACGTCCCCGGCAACAAGCACTTCCCTACCATAGTTGAGCCAGACACTGTGCTCACGGGCCTTAAAGACCGCATCGGCTGGTATCATCACAACCGTAAGTCAGTGGGCCCGGCT
Source organism: Candidatus Aminicenantota bacterium (assembly GCA_014359965.1). Taxonomy (GTDB): domain Bacteria; phylum Acidobacteriota; class Aminicenantia; order Aminicenantales; family Saccharicenantaceae; genus Saccharicenans. The sequence continues at coordinate 1,653 of JACIYK010000294.1, read as the reverse complement.
CTGGCCGCCAGGCTTCAGGACATGGAAGGCTTCAATCAGGAAGACCCCATCCTGCACCGGACTTTTGGTGCGGTCATCACAGCCGGGCGGGCAGAAAAAATTGACGGCCTGAACCTGCGTTCGCCGGCGGACAAGTCGCACCTTTTTAGCATTTACGTCCTGACCAAACATCCATCATCGCCGGAGGAATGGTTAAAGGCGGTTGAGGAGCTGATCACGGCAACGGAAAAAATCCCCTTTAAGACCAGGCTTCAGGCTCATCGCCAGTGGTGGCAGCAGTTCTGGCGCCGAAGCTGGATTGATATTCACTCCACCAGCCCGAATGACGACACCTACATCTTAAGCCGGGCCTACGTCCTGCAGCGGTTTATCAACGCCTGTGCCGGGCGCGGCCAGTATCCAATCAAGTTCAACGGCTCAATCTTCACCGTGCCCAACCCGGGAAGCCCGGGCCATGCCGACTACCGGCGCTGGGGTCCTGGCTACTGGTGGCAGAACACCCGCCTTCCCTACATCAGCATGTGCACCTCGGGCGATTTCGACCTGCTGGAGCCTCTCTACCGCATGTACTGCGGAGATATTCTAGAAATGGCTAAGTACCGCACGCGGCATTATTTCGGACATAAGGGCGCTTATTTCAACGAATGTGTTTATTTCTGGGGCGCAGCCTTTAACGAATCTTACGGCTGGACACCACGGGAGAAGCGCACCGTGGTGGAAAACGAAAGCCGCTGGCACCGCTGGGAATGGCAGGGCGGGATTGAACTTCTGTACATGATGCTCGACCATTATGAGCATACTCAGGATGAAAAACTGCTCAAGGAGCGGCTGCTGCCTCTGGCTCATGAAGTGCTTACTTTTTACGACCAGCACTACAAGGTTGATGAGCGCGGGAGAATTATCATGGAGCCGGCTCAGGCACTGGAGACATGGTGGGACTGCCGCAACCCCATGCCGGAAATTGCCGGCATTCTGGCTGTAACTGAAAGGCTTCTGGAGCTGGCCGGTGATAAGGTCAGCCCCGAAGAAAAAGCTCTATGGCAGAGAATGCATCACAAAATGCCCGAGCTTCCCACGCGGGTGGTTGATGGCGTCAGGATGCTGGCACCCGCTGAGCAATTTGCCAACAAGAACAATATAGAAAACCCGGAGCTTTATGCCGTATTTCCCTACAGGCGCATTGCTGTCGGCCGGCCTGGACTTGAGCTGGGCATTGAAGCCCTGAACCGGCGCCAAGACCGCGGGAATTTTGGCTGGCGGCAGGATGATATTTTTATGGCCTACTTAGGTCTAACCGAGCAGGCGCGGAAATATGTGGTCGGTCGGGCCCGGAAATGGCACGAAGGCTCGCGCTTTCCGGCCTTCTGGGGGCCAAACTACGACTGGATTCCCGACCAGGACCACGGCGGGGTGCTGCTGAAGGCGGTTCAGGCTATGCTGATTCAGACCGAGGGCCGGAAAATTTTCCTGCTTCCAGCCTGGCCAAGGGACTGGGAGGTGGATTTTAAGGTCCATGCACCTTACCGCACCGTGCTTGAAGGACGGGTGCGCAAAGGCCAGCTTACCCAGCTTAAGGTGACCCCATCCTCGCGTAAGAAAGATATTGAGGTTATAAAATAAGAATTGGGTAATGAATACAAACTCACCGCAATT
>JACIYK010000293.1 GCA_014359965.1 Candidatus Aminicenantota bacterium | reverse complement strand
CCGATGAATTTCGTTCAGTTATCAACAACCTGGCGGTGAATGCCGCTGATGCTATGCCCAACGGCGGTCAACTAACTATTACCACCAGGTTTGACCCCTCAGCCAATCAAGTTATAATTAGAGTGTCTGATACCGGTATAGGAATAAGCGAGGAAAACCTGAAGAAAATTTTTGAGCCTTTCTTTACTACTAAAGAAAAAGGTAAAGGAACGGGACTGGGACTGGCCATGACTTACGGGGTGATAAAAAGACACAACGGGACAATAGATGTTAAGAGTAGGGAAGGCGAAGGGACAGAATTTATCATAAGATTACCGGTAGAATGACCACCGGGAAAAGGAAGTAACATGAGTAAACCAAGGATTTTATTCATCGATGACGAAGAAATAGTCCTGCGCAGCTGCCGCCGGATATTTGCTAATTCGGATTATGAAATTGACACCGCTCTTTCCGGGGAAGAAGGCTTGAGCAAGGCCATCAACCAGGATTTTGACATTGTGGTTACCGATTTGAAAATGCCTGGCATAAGCGGCATGGAAGTTTTAAAGAGGTTGCAGCAGGTTCGGCCTGATACCACAGTCATCATCTTTACCGGGTATGCCAGTGTGGATACGGCTCGCGAGGCTCTGAAAAACGGAGCTTTTGATTATATTCCCAAACCGTTCACACCTGAAGAAATAAGGGAAGTCATCAAGAATGCTCTGGAAGCCAGAGCTGGAAAACAAAGGACAATGCTTGATTTGATGGCCATTGTCTCGCATGAACTGAAAAGTCCGGTCTCAGCTCTACATACTACTGCTTCTACCCTGTATAAAGGATATTTTGGTCAGCTTTCACCCGAACAGATGAAAATCCTGGAAACCATAATTCGCAACTGTGAATACCTGGAAGACATTATCCGCAGTTATCTGGACCTGTCCAAAATGGAACTAGACCAGCTTGATTCCTTCAAGGAAGAAATCTTTTTGGTAAAAGATGTAATTGATGAGGTCTTGCTTCTTCCTGAAATAGCGGATAACACTAAGAAGATGAAAGTGGTGAAAACTTTTACTGGTGACGTGAAAATAAACGGAGACCCACGGTTGCTAAAAATTTTAGTCCGCAACCTGATCAGCAATGCCATTAAGTATGGCTATGAGGGCACAGAAGTAAAATTGGGCCTGGAAAAAAAGGATAAAGAAATCGTTTTTTCTGTTTACAACGAAGGGGTTGGCATTAACCCTGAAGACGGTCAGAGGCTGTTCAAAAAGTTTGAACGGTTAAAACAGAAAGGCACCGAAGGAGTTAAAGGCTCTGGCCTGGGCCTTTACATCTGCAAGAAGATTGTTGACAGTCATAAAGGACGCATCTGGTTTGAGTCTGAGCCAGGCAAATGGGTAACTTTTTATGTCAGCTTGCCTCTAACTGCTGAGTGAAAAAGGAAAGACTGGCTGGAGAAGATTTCCAGGATTTTTTCATCATTGTTGAATCAAAAAAGCTTGGAAAGAATAAATCTAAGAGGTCCCTGTTTTCTTGCCGCCTATTTTGGGCTAAAGAGGAGCCGCCAGATCAATGACGATGGCCAGTTTCTTGATTCATGATTTTCTGCTGTGACTGGCATCTATTGATCCCATCATCCGGAACTAACCGAATTCTCCCGGATGATGCTCCATTATCTGGACTATTTCCTGGCCAAATATGAGTTCCTTTTAGCGTTTGTGTTCTTTTGCCCCACTATTAGAGAAATCGGCGAACGTTATTTATATTATGGCGCTTCTTTCTGCGGTGTTGCCCACATCTGGTGTCCGGAAGGTCATGTGGAACAGTTGCTGAGGCTCTTTTGTTAGGAAAAAGTATTTTGTCCATTGAGTCACGCCAGAAGGCGTTTTCTCCCATCAGGAGGAGCTTGCGTCTGTCCTTGACATCTATTTTAGTGTAATTTATATTCCCTCACGATGATAAGTGGCCATGATGAGGTTCTCCTAGCTACCTCGGCAAAAAAAGGATTTATTATCTTTAAAAAATCTAATTTATTATCAAACCTCGATAAAATTTGAT
>JACIYK010000292.1 GCA_014359965.1 Candidatus Aminicenantota bacterium | reverse complement strand
TAACGGCCGGAAAGAGAAGCTCTGACGGAATTCCGATTAAGTTTGGTGTGGAAGATGCCAGGGTGCTGGAGGCGTTTAAAAGACTGAAGCAACTCGGTTTTCAGCCGGTAGGCTTACACCAGCACCTTGGCTCGGGCTGGACGGAGGAAGATTTTCCGGTGGCCATCAAGGCGGTTGACCGGATGATAAAAAAAGCGCAGGAGCTGAAAAAAGCCGGGTTTAATTTAGAATTTTTAGACTTTGGCGGTGGCTTTGGTCCTAAATACAAAGCTGAGGAGAGACTTTTTCCGCTGGCTGAATACGCTGCCTACATCCTGGACAAAGTGGAAGGAGCAAAGCTCGGGCTTAAAGCCATTACTGTCGAACCTGGTAAGTATCTGGTGGCTAACGCCGGCGTTCTGCTGGTCACTGTGCAATACGTGAAGAAAAGCTACAGAAATTTATTTGCCTGCGTTAATGCCGGGACTTACAACACTGTGCCCCGGCCAGCTATCTATGAAGAAGCCTACCACGAAATTGTTAACGCCAGCTGCCTTAACAGCAGAAAGAAAGCCAGAATCACCGTTGCCGGTCATCTGTGTGAAACAGGCGATGTTTTTGGCGCGGAGAGGCTCATGCCTTTGCCGGAGCGGGGTCACATTCTGGCGGTGCTCATGGCTGGCGCCTACTGCCGCAGCATGGCCTCCACCTTTAACCTGCGTGAAATACCCAAAGAAATTTTGCTTTAAATATTTTAGATATTAATAATTAATAAGCATTCGGCCATTGACAGATAATAGACGTACCAGAATTATTACCAGAAGGCCTTTTGCATTGAATTTCGCAAAATAGCCCTAACCCTCCAGAATCCACCACACAAAATCCTTGAGTACAGGTACCAGGAAATACATCTTTACAATAAACAGGACCTGCCCATCCATCTGCCACTAAAAATTTTGCCCCTGCCAAGAACACCAGTAAAGACACCAAGAAAAAAGCCAGTAAAAGAATAGAACGTTTCATTTGAAAGCCTCTTTTTTTAATAATCCAATTAAAAATTCCTCCTTTTTTTCATCCAAAAAACTTACATAAAATATATCTTCCTTCTGGTTAGGCAAAACACAAAAATCATAAATTTTTAACTGAGGTAAAATATATTTGGCTATTACACTTAAATTTCCAGAACTCAATTTCCAGATTTCAGAATACCGGCCCGGCCCAACTTCTCCATAAATGGCATATCCCGAAACAAATAAAAATAAGTCATTGCCCGTTGAGCTTGCAGCTTGAACAACCCGTATCGGAGTAGTAATAGAACCGTCGCTGTTTCTTTCTAATCCTTCCTTGTAAATTATCTTTTCATTTTTTTGTTTTCCCTCAAGTCCAGTTAAAGGATTAACACCTATATCTTCACCCTCTAAGTTAAACATGAAAATGTCACCAAGCAAATAGGAAATAAAATATATAAAGTTGCCGTTCGAAAGAATAGCTCCTTCATTTATAAATCGATCTACTTGTATGGGGGGTATGTCTATATAAATAGAATAATCAATTTTGTACTTTCGACCAAAAGATTTAAGCCATTTGCCATTATAATCATATTCATGAATTAATTTATCCTCCCGCGGTTGTAAAAGATATATTCTATTGGCCCCAGCACATACATAATATACAGGGCTAAAGACCCTGAACCGTTTAATAAATAAGCCATCTTCAGAAAAGAAAGATATCCCGATATTATCTTGGACTAATATCAACCTTAAATTCTTTGATATGCTTAAACAATAGGGGAATTGCAACTCGCCTGGACCCTGCCCCTGCCCACCAAATTCACCTAATAATTTACCATCAGGACTGAATTTAAATACCATATGCTCTCTGTTGTCAACTGCATATATATTACCAGCTTCATCAACAGCAATATTGGGGCCGGATTTAAAATATACTCTTTCCTCAGGAAAGGTTTTTGACAGAACCAATTTTTCTTTTTTGATTTCGTCAGAATAAAGAGCCATGATATTGGCGATAATAGACGAAATTAATAAAAACATAAAAATGAAATTCCTTCTCATCTAGAACCTCATTATCTGTAC
>JACIYK010000291.1 GCA_014359965.1 Candidatus Aminicenantota bacterium | reverse complement strand
CATAGTCATCAGTCTTTTTTGCATATCTTATTCCTCCTATAAATTTATAAGTTTTCAATTTTACACTTTTCAAGCAAAATAATAAAGATGCCCTTCACCTAAAAAGTAGTCCCAATGGCAAAGCGGAAAGCGAAGTTTGAATCATCCGCATATATCTTCTTGTTGTTGTAGGAAAAGATCAACCGGAAAGGAACCCTCAGAGCCGGCACAAAAACCCTTATTTCCAGACCAGTTGAAGTATACATATCTTTCAAGTTGAACTTCTGAGAGGGCAGAAGAGCATTTCCCCGGTCATGGAAAAGAATAGCAAACAGCTGACCACCAATGGGCACAATATATTCAAAATTAGCGACCAGAGATTTCTCGCCACCTATCAGGATATTATTCTCATCCCTTGGTCCAATGGTGAAAAATTCATACCCTCTGATGGACTGTTCGCCTCCCAGGAAGAATCTTTCCCAGTAAGGAACAGGCTTGTTTTTCAGCGGTTTGATGTACTGATACTCAATATGAAAGCCAAGCACATGGTTGGAAATAAAAGGCTGAAAATGAGAGAATTCCAGCCTCGGTCTGATCAGATGAACATCTCCTCCCAGAAAAGAACCGGCAAATTTTACCGCCGCTTGGTACATGGTGCCGCGCGTGGGGGTTAAAGGACTATCTACGGTTGAACGATAAATAACAGGTTCCACGGCTGAGACAAAATACTTGCCTGGATAAAAGTACGGGTTGTATAAATACTGGGTCCCTTCGGTAGTCTGGTAAGAAGGTAATTCCAGTGTTGTGTTCTGATAAGAATAAGTTAAATTAAAACGCCAGTAACCATGAATCCTGGTTCCATAGATAAGACTTATACCTTTGGCTAGCTGATTGTACAGATAAGGGATGTTGACCTTGCGGTCAAAAATGTTAAACCCCAGGGTCATGGGCTTGTCAAAAACATAAGGTTCGGTTAGACCGAAGCTATAATTTTTAACTCTTTTGCCGTGCTGTAAAGTCAAATCTAACGTTTCACCCGCCCCCAGGAAATTGACCGTGGAATAACTAAAGGCGACAAAGGTGCCTTCATAACCGCTGTAACCGGCGGTGAATTGAAGATTATTTCTCTGCAGTTCTCTGACGTTGATGTTAACATCTATCTGAGTTGGCTGTTCCGGATCAGGTTTTATATCTGGTTCTTTTTCTACATCCACCAGTCCCAGTTGTTTAACTCTTAGGATGCTATCCTTGAACAAGGCCAGGCTGAAGCGGTCACCCTCGCGCAAAAGCATTTCCCGGCGTAAAACTTTGTCCTTGGTAAAGGTGTTACCAACGAAGTTCAGCCTCCTTAAGTAGGCCACTTCGCCTTCGTTTATGTTAAAAGTCACGTTAACTACTTTATTCTTGGGGTCAAGACTTTCCACCGGAATAATCTGAGCATAAACAAAACCGAAATTTCGGTAGGCTTCACCCAGAGACTCTATGGTTTTCTCTCTTTTTTTGATGCTGTAGACTTCTCCAGGTTTCAACTTTACCTGGCTGAGCACATACTGAGTCTTAAAGAACTTGTGGCCTTCTACCTTAATTTCGCCTGTCCGATAAACGTAGCCAGGATCTATTGGGATAACCAGCCTAACCATTTTCTGCTTTTTAAACAGAGGTCCCTTAGCAGATATTTCTTCAATCCGCGGCTCGCCGACAGAAGCTTCCATGTAACCAAATTCTTGCAGCTTTTTCTTGATGGCTTCAATATTCTCTTCCAGTTTATTCTTCTTAAAAACGTCCTTGCCGGCTACCCAGTTAAACAAATTATGGGGGCGGTTATCCTTCATCGCTTCCAGGAGAAATGAGCGAGGAATTTTAGTCCGTCCGACAAAAGCCACCTCACCAACTCTGAGCTTGGGCCCTTCATCAATCCGGAAAATTAGGTCAACTTCATTTTTGCCCTTCCTCACTAACTCCGTGTCAATCCTGGCTGCCTGCAAACCCTTTTCTTCCAGTAATTCTTTGATAGTCTTCTTAGCCTTATGAATCTTATCCGGACTGTAGTAAGAATGGGCCGCTATGTATTCATCTTTCTCTTTGAGTTTATTCACGATGTCGTTTTGCTTAACTTTTTTCCCGGTTTTGAAAATAACATT
>JACIYK010000290.1 GCA_014359965.1 Candidatus Aminicenantota bacterium | reverse complement strand
GGTTTGCACACAGAATTCATCTTCTTTCAACGGTATTTTTTTTTTTTTTTTTTCGTTTTTAAAAGTGAAGAAAGAAATAAAATCAGGTGATTTAAGCTTCTGTTTTCTGCTAACATTATGACGTGAGCAGACAGCTCATTTTTCTCACAGAAAAAATTTCCTGGAAGGTTTCAAGATGGAAAAAGTGATAAAACAAAACCTCAAGCTTAAAGACCATAAAAGACAAAAACGGTCGGGAGCCATTGCCAAACTTTCGAGGCTAACCTTTTCTGCACTTTTCTTGCTCCTTTTCTTTTTAAGCTCAACGAGTTTTCTGGTAGCCGTGGAAGCAGCTAAAATTCAGCCCTTTCATTCCAACCTCAAATGGTTTCAGGAAGCCAGGTTCGGCCTGTTCATTCACTGGGGCGTTTACTCTCAAATTGGCCGGGAAGAATGGGCCAGAGAACTCTTACACATTCCCTGGAAAGAATACCAGAAATACGCCCGGAGCTTTAACCCCGTAAATTATCAGCCTGAAGAATGGGTTAAATTGGCAAAAGAAGCCGGCGTCAGATATATAGTTATCACTTCCAAACACCACGACGGCTTCTGTCTCTTTGATAGCGCCTACACGGAAAACGACGTTATGGGAGCCAGAATAAAACGGGACTTGCTAGGAGAACTGGTCCAGGCCTGCCGGAAAGAAAACCTGCCAATTGGTTTTTACTATTCCATTATGGACTGGTACCATCCTGATTATCTGCCAAGGCGGAGCTGGGAAAAAGACCGACCAGCCGCGGGGGCTGATTTTAAACGCTACGTAGCCTATATGAAGAATCAGTTGCGGGAACTGGTAGAAAAATACCAGCCGGTGATTATGTGGTTTGACGGCGAATGGGAGCACAAAAACGAAGATTATGACGCCCTGGGCATCGGACAGATGCTAAGACAGCTCAAACCAGACATCCTGATAAACGACCGGCTTTTTAACCGGGCCCCGGGCCTGGGTGATTTTGGCACACCAGAAAACTACGTGCCGGCCACCGGCTTACGTAACGAAGACGGGAGTCTCCGAGCCTGGGAAGTCTGTATGACCATGAATTTTAATGGCTGGGGTTATAACCATTATGAAACCGAATTCCGCAACGCGCCCCAGCTTATCCGGCAGCTAATAGAAATCGCCAGTAAGGGAGGAAATTTTCTGTTGAACATCGGGCCAAGACCTGTCGGCACCATCCAGCCAGAATTTGTGGAAAGGCTCAGGCAAATCGGTGCTTGGCTGAAGGTCAACGGCGAAGCCATTTACGGATGCCAGCCGAGTATTTTTGAAAAGCTGCCGTTTTTCGGGCGTTGCACAACCAAAGGAAATAAACTTTATATTCATGTCATGGGCTGGCCCCAGGACAAGAAACTCCTCTTGCCCGGATTAAAGAATAAAGTGCAGAAAGTCTACTTTCTGGCCAACCAACAAAAGCTGAATTACGGCCGAAAGGGAAACGACCTGCTGATTAAACTGCCAGAAGAACCGATAGATAGCGTGGCCACGGTGGTGGTAGTGGAAGTGGAAGGACAACCACAGGCTGCTCCTTTTAGGATAAAACCTGATACGGACGGTAAGCTTGAGCTTCCTGTTTACCTTTCAGAAATAAAATCCCAGATGGGCCAGCGTGCCTACCTTGACTACTTCTACCGCACTACCATGCTTACTAACTGGCAGAACGTGAACGATTATCCAGAATGGGAATTTGAGCTGGACCAGAGTGGAACTTACGAGTTGCTGGCTTCCTACGCCTGGCAGTGGGGCGGAAAAAGTTCTTTTTTGGTGGAAATAGATGATAAGGTGGTGGTCAGGGGCCAGTCTGAATCATCTCCTTCCATCTACTTTCCGGCTACTCATAGCCTGGGTCAGGTTGAAATGGCTTCGGGAAAACACCTGCTACGCTTCAAGATTACTTCCATAGCCAATAACAATGCCCTCAAGCTGGAAAGAGTAGTACTCAGAAAGATTGAAAATTGAAAAAGAAAATTCTGAGACATAGCGAAAATTGAGCAAACTATATTCAGGCTAAGAACCTGGGATTTCTTAAAAGCGGTATTGGAAAAGTAAATATTTTTTGTGGAAATGTAACGTTTTGATTATTTAAATCGTATAATTAATAACAAAA
>JACIYK010000029.1 GCA_014359965.1 Candidatus Aminicenantota bacterium | reverse complement strand
ATTTTAGAAAGATAAAACTTTCACATTAAATTAATAGGAGCGTTTTTAATGAAGGAAAAAGTTGAAGAAGTGCTTAATAAGATACGCCCTGCTTTGCAGGCTGATGGCGGTGATGTGGAATTAGTGGATGTTGTGGATGGCGTGGTTTCTGTCAGGCTGAAGGGTGCCTGCGGAGGCTGTCCCATGTCTCAGATGACCTTAAAAATGGGTATTGAAAGGATGCTCAAAAAAGAGATACCCGAAATCAAGAGCGTGGTGGCGGTCTGACAGGAATTTTCCTCTAAGCCTGGCTGAACCATCATCCCAGGAGTTGAGACAGCCCGGGGTTTAAAGGCCAAGCGAGGATTAATTCAGGCCAAGCTTATCCGAGAATAAAAAGAAGGCCAGCACATTATGGTTAAATATCGTTAATCAAAACGAAGTCTTTTTATAGCAGTATAGAAGGGAAATATGAAAAAAGAAAATCTGGTGGAAGAGATAAAAAAGCTAAAAGAACAGAAGAAAGCCGCCATACTGGCGCATAATTATCAGCCTGAGGAAGTTCAGGACATAGCTGACTTTGTAGGTGATTCACTGGAGCTGAGCCGTAAGGCCGCTGAAGTTGAGGCTAACATCATTGTTTTTTGTGGTGTACATTTTATGGCCGAAACAGCTAAAATCCTGGCTCCGGAGAAAAAAGTTATCCTGCCTGATTTAGGGGCCCGCTGTCCGATGGCTGATATGCTGCGGGGCCGGGACCTGCGCCATATGAAAGATCAACACCCGGGTAAAAAAGTGGTAGCCTATGTTAACACTACCGCCGAAGTTAAGGCGGAAACGGATGTCTGCTGTACTTCAGCCAATGCCGTGAAGGTGGTCGGCAATATAGCTGAGGAAGAGATAATTTTTGTCCCCGACCGCAATCTGGCCAGTTTTGTCGGCCAGAAAACCGGGAAGAAATTAATTATCTGGGATGGCTACTGCCCGATTCATGAAGGTATAAAGGCCAGGCATGTGGAAAAAATGAAGCGCCTTTATCCTCAAGCCGAAGTATGGGCTCATCCCGAATGCCGGCCCGAAGTGTTGCGTCTGGCAGACAAAATTCTCTCCACCGGCCAGATGATACGTGAAGCCCCGGTGAGCAAAGCCCGGGAAATTATCGTGGCTACAGAAATTGGAATCCTGCACCGCTTGAGAAAAGAGAATCCGGACAAAAAATTCTACCCGGCGCGAGAGAAAGCTGTTTGCCGCAACATGAAAAAAATTAATCTAAAAAAAGTCTGCAAAGCCCTGCTACTGGAAGAACCAGAAGTGATGGTGGACCCCGGCCTGGCCGCCCGGGCCCGTGAAGCCATTAACCAGATGGTGCGTTTCGTCTGAGAAAGTGAAGATAGAATCCGGAAAGTGCCTGTTCCTGGAGTCTGAATAGAAATAATCATTAAATTAAAGGGAGGATTGATGAAAAAAATAACTGAAAACACAGTCAAGGAAGCCCTGGCCGGGGAAAGCCAGGCCCATCTCCGCTACAAGTTTTATGCTCAGAAAGCCAGGCAGGAAAATCTGCCCAACATTGCCCGGTTGTTTGAAGCTGCCTCTTTTTCCGAGCAGGTTCATGCTCTAAATCATCTGAAAGTGCTGGAAGGAGAAGGCCAGACCACCGACAATCTGGGTAAAGCACATGATGGTGAAAATTTTGAGGTTGAAGAAATGTACCCGGCTTATATCGCTGTGGCTGGGGAGCAGGGCGAAAAAAGAGCCGCTACCTATCATCAATATGCTCTGGCGGCGGAAAAGATTCATGCCAGCCTCTATGCTCGGGCCAAACAGGCCGCCAGCCAGGGCAGGGACCTGGAATTACCAGCCCTCCATATCTGTTCGGTCTGCGGTTTTACCATGGAAGGAGAAGCTCCCGAACGCTGCCCGGTCTGCGGAGCTCTCAGAAGTAAGTTCGTCAATTTTTAAGCGAATACGAACTGTAAGCAAGATTAACTGCTGACAAATTTATGGCTGCTTCTGACCTCTGGATTTTAAAAACATTTCAGGCGGTGTAATTCAGGTTCTCTTTTTTTGCTTTCTAGCCGGGGCAAAAACTGATAAAATAAATCAGAAGGGAGGCCTGATGAAGTATTCATGGAAAATTGCCCGCATTTCTGGCATTGACATCAAAATTGACTCAAGCTGGCTGGTAATTTTTCTGCTCTTCACCTTTTCTCTTTCTGTGTATTATTTTCCTCAATCCTTTCTGCTCAGTTCCAGAAGAATTTACTGGCTTCTGGGCTCCGTGGCCAGTCTCTTGGTTTTTGCTTCGGTTCTTTTCCACGAGCTGGCTCATTCGCTGGTGGCCATCAAACAGGGGGAAAAAGTTGAGGACATTACTCTTTTTATCTTCGGAGGGGTAGCACGCATCAGCGAGGAGCCAGAAACACCACAGAAAGAATTTTCCATGGCTCTGGTAGGTCCGCTGGCCAGCTTTTTCTTGGCTTTGGTGTTTATTCTTTTGTCTTTTCTCTTCAGGCCGGTTTCCAGACCTCTCCAAGTGGTGGCTGCTTACCTCGGTTACATAAACGCCATACTCGGTGCTTTTAATCTTCTCCCGGGTTTTCCAATGGATGGCGGGAGGGTGCTGAGAGCCATCGTCTGGAAAGCTACTGGAGACCTGCGTCGGGCCACCCGGGCTGCTTCTCTGGTTGGTCAGTTCATCGCTTTCTTTTTGATTTTTGTCGGCCTCATCAGGTTTTTCCGCGGGGACCTGGGCGGTTTGTGGCTGGTTTTGATTGGCTGGTTTCTGCATAACGCTTCAGTTCAGGGTTACAGTCAGGTACTGTTAAAGCAGTCTCTGGAAGGGCTCAAAGCCAAAGACCTGATGAGTAACGCCTTCCTTCTGGTTGAGCCGGAGCTTTCAGTTCAGACGCTGGTCCAGGATTATGTGCTGAAAAGAAGAGAAAGAGTCTTCCTGGTGGTTAAAGAGGAAAAACTTCTGGGCATTGTCTGTCTGGAAGATATAAAAAAGTTTCCCCGAGAGAGATGGCCCGAGCTCCGAGTTGAGGATATCATGACCCCGGCGGAAAAAATCATCTCAGTAGCGCCTGAATCCACCGGAATCCAGGTCCTGCAGCATCTGGCTGGGGCTGAAATTAACCAGGTGCCGGTGCTGGATAACGGTAAAGTAGTAGGTATTATCTGCCGTAATGACCTGCTGAAAATCATGCAGCTCAGGGCTGAGCTTGGTATTTGATCAGATAAAAAAGCTTAGTTAAAAGCATAATAAATAAGGAGGGAAGGGACGATGGCTGAAAAGCCGAAGGCCAAAAAGCCTGGGATGAAGAAAGCCAGCACTGGACTGGCTATTTCAGACTCTGAGCTTAAAGACCGGCAGGAAAGGGTTAAAAAAATCATCAAAATTCTGCGGCGGGAATACCCGGAAGCCAGAACCGCCCTGCACTTCCGAACTCCCTTTGAACTGCTGGTGGCCACTATTCTGGCTGCTCAATGCACCGATGAGCGGGTAAACAAAGTCACACCCGGCCTGTTTGCTAAATACCCCACTGTGGAACATTTTGCTCGGGCCTCTCAGAAAGAGCTTGAGAAAGATATCAGGTCCACCGGGTTTTTTCGTAACAAAGCCCGTAACATCATTGCCCTGGCTCAGAAGCTAGTTGAGGAGCACCAGGGAAAAGTGCCTGATTCCATGGAGGAGCTGATAAAGCTGCCAGGCGTGGCCCGGAAAACGGCTAACATTGTTCTTTCTTCGGCCTTTAGAAAAGCCGAAGGCATTGCCGTTGACACTCATGTGCGTCGCCTGGCGGAAAGGTTGGGACTCAGCCAGCAGAAGCAACCGGAAAAAATTGAGCAGGACCTGATGGCTATCGTGCCAAGGGAGGACTGGCTTAATTTTAATTATCTTCTGGTGGATCATGGCCGAAAAATCTGTCAGGCCAGAAAACCTCGCTGTCTGGAATGCGTGCTAAAGGACCTGTGTCCTTCTTTTGAGAAATTGTCTGGAATTAAGCCGGGGAGAAAATAAATGCCGCGGCGCGAGGCAATGCTCTATGAAAAACTGGACCACCAGCGTGTGGCCTGCAAACTTTGTGCTCATCGCTGCATGCTAAACGATGGGCAGTTTGGTCTCTGCGGTGTGAGGCAGAACATAGACGGAATTCTTTACACCCATGTCTATGAAGAGGCTATTGCTGCCCACATCGACCCCATTGAAAAAAAACCCTTTTTCCATTTTTTGCCCGGCAGCAAATCCCTTTCCATCGCGACGGTGGGCTGTAATTTTCGCTGCCCATTCTGTCAGAACTGGGAGATAAGCCAGAGCCGGCCTTCTGACGGTAAAACCGGACTGAGAAGCACACGTCTTCCGGTCAAGGAAGTTGTCCGTCAGGCCCTGCTTAATGATTGTCAGAGTGTATCTTACACTTATACCGAGCCCACCATCTTTTTCGAGTATGCTTATGAGACTGCTCGCCTAGCAAAAGATTCTGGGCTCCGCAATAATTTTGTCACTAACGGCTTTATGACTGTCGAAGCGCTGGAAACCATCCAGTCTTATTTGGATGCGGCCAACGTGGACCTGAAATTTTTTCGCGAGGAAAGCTACCAGAAAATCTGCAAAGCCAGGCTGCAGCCGGTGTTAGAATCAATCAGCAAAATGCGCGAGCTGGACATCTGGGTGGAGGTGACCACTCTGGTTATTCCAGGGCTAAATGATTCTGAGGAGGAGCTGAGAGACATAGCCAGGTTTCTGGCCAGGGTAGACAGAGACATCCCCTGGCACCTGAGCCGCTTTCATCCTGATTATGAATACACCCAGGTGCCGCCAACCCCGGTGGCCACTCTGAGAAAGGCCCGGGAAATCGGAAAAGCCGAGGGCCTCAATTACATTTATTTCGGAAACGTCTGGGGAGAAGGGGAAGATACTTACTGCCCGAATTGCGGCCAGCTGCTCATCAGCCGGGAAGGTTTCTGGGTTAAAGCCAATTTAATAAAAGACGGTCACTGCCCGAAATGCGGGTATAAGATTGCCGGTGTTTTTGCCTGAAATCTATCTTTTCTGCCCGGCTGCTTTTGCTAAAATATAATAATCAGGAAGATAGCCATGGAAAGGAAGTTTGAGATTCTGGACCATACGGCTGACGCCAAATTCCGGGCTTATGGCCGCACACTGGAAGAAGCAGTAGCCAACGCCGCTCTGGCCATGGTTTCTCTGATGTGGGATTATGAAAAAGTTGCGCTTAAAACCAGGGAAGAAGTTGAAATTAAAGCCCGGAGCTTTGAATCTCTGATGGTTAAATTTCTGTCTGAAATACTTTATCTTTTTGAAGTAAAGGGTTTTTTGCTGGGAAAGGTTGAGGAGATAAAAATTGAGGTGACGGAGGCGGCTAAAAAAGCCAGGAAAGAAGCCCGGGAAAAAAATGGCAGTAGTGCTGGTGGGCAGAATTCTTATGACCAGGATTATATCCTCCGGGCCATTTTAGCCGGGGACCTTCATTCAGAAAAATATGAGATAATGTCTGAGGTAAAAGCTGCCACTTATAACGATTTTGCTCTGGAAAAAGGGCCCGATGGCTACAGGCTGCAGATGGTGGTGGATATGTGAGGGAGTGGGGAAGCCAAGAGCCGGTCGTCTGAGGGAGAGGATGAGGAAAAATGGTAGCAAGATGTGGTAGAGCTCAGGCCGTGGTAGAAAAAGTAGAAAAGGTTGAAGTGGCGAGTTGAATTTAACAATTAGACAGGCCAGAAAAAATTAGAAATTTTGCATAAAAATAAAATTGACAAACAAAAATGACCAAGAAAAAAATGAGGTGAGTCATGGAAATAGTGCGAATCAGCGATTTTATCTGGGAAATACCCAAGTCCGGGGAGATGAAGGTTCCGGCCAGGATTTATGCTTCGGAGAAGCTGATAGAGCTGGCCAAAAGAGACCAGACCTTGCAGCAGGCCCGTAATGTAGCCTGTTTGCCTGGAATACAACGGATGTCTTACGTGATGCCCGATGCTCACCAAGGTTATGGCTTTCCCATTGGTGGAGTGGCAGCTTTTGACCTTGAGGAAGGGATAATTTCTCCGGGTGGCGTTGGCTACGACATAAACTGCGGGGTCAGGTTGCTGCGCACTGATTTTAAGGAAAGCGATATAACAGCTAAGAGAAAAGAACTTCTAGCAGAAATTTTCAAGGAAGTCCCAGCCGGAGTGGGGAAGGGTGGCATAACCAAGCTCAGCCGAAATGTGCTGAAGGAGATTTTAGTCAAAGGTGCAGAATGGGCGGTAGAGCAGGGCTACGGCATTTCGGAGGACCTGGAGAGAACAGAGGAAGGTGGCCGAATGAAAGATGCCACCTGGGAGTTTATTTCAGAAAGAGCTTTAGAGAGGGGTATCCCGCAGCTCGGAACTCTCGGTGCTGGGAATCATTTCCTGGAAATTCAAAAGGTGGATGAGATTTATGACGAGAATGTAGCTAAGGTTTTTGGCATAGAAGAAAAAGGTCAGGTTCTGGTAATGATTCACTGCGGAAGCCGCGGCCTGGGCCATCAGATTGCTACCGATTACATAGAACTTATGGAGAATAAGTATGGGTTCAAGGGGCTGCCCGACCGAGAATTGATCAACGCTCCGTTCAAATCAGATCTCGGTCAGCGTTATTATAAATCAATGTGTGCTGCAGTTAACTATGCTTTTGCCAACCGCCAGATGATTGCTCATTGGGTGAGAGATGTGTTTGCCAAGGTTATGGGTTCGGCTCGGGGTATGAGGCAGATTTATGACGTCTGCCACAACGTGGCCAAAGTAGAAAAACATGTGGTCAACGGGAAAGAGAAGCTTTTGTGTATTCATCGGAAAGGTGCAACGAGAAGTTTTGGTCCGGGCAGGCCAGAAATCCCGGCAGTCTATAGAAACGTGGGACAGCCAGTGCTCATTCCTGGCAGCATGGGCACAGCTTCTTACATCTTGGTAGGGACAAAAGAAGCTGAGGAGCTGAGTTTCAGCTCTACGGCCCATGGCGCCGGAAGAGTGATGAGTCGCCACGAAGCTCTACGGCGTTTCAGGGGTGAGCAGATAAGAGATGAGTTGGCTAAAAAAGGAGTTGAGCTTAAGGCTTCAAGCTGGAAAGGTGTAGCTGAAGAAGCTTCCGCTGCTTATAAGGATGTAGATGAGGTGGTCCGTGTCTCGCACGAAACTGGCCTGGGAAAGCTGGTGGCCCGCGTTGTGCCCATTGGCGTGATGAAAGGCTGAGTTTTTTAATCTGTCTTATAATAATTTGTTCTTTAGATTTGTAGTTTGATTCTTCTGCTGTTTTTCCTGTGCTTAATCGGGTTGTATTTCTTTGATTCTTGCTTCATTTCGTTGATAAGAACGGCAGGTTAATAATATAAGAAACTTACCTAGCCAAAGTTAGCCCTTGAAATCACCCTTTGTGGCTATTGCTATTGCTGGTAAAATAAGTTAACATACAAAGAAATTATAGGAGGATTACATTATGAAAAAAGTCTGGAGCATTATTTTGGTCGTCGCTATACTGATCCTTCTTTTTCCGATGGTCTCCGAGGCCGGGATTCAATTAGGTTTTAGAGCTGGGGTTAATTCGGCCAAATTCATTGGTTCTGATGTCAATTGGCTGGAAGAAATGGAAGGACTTACCAGCGGAAAATATGGATTGGTGGGTGGCTTGTTCCTGGCTATCAACTTGGGAAAGAGCCTCACCATTGAGCCTGAATTTCTTTACACTATGAAAGGGACTAATATCGACGATCCACTCGGTGAATACAGTGGTAAGCTATTTGCTGATTATCTTGAAATTCCGGTGTTATTGAAATTGCGTCTTTCCCTCCCCATCGTTCAGCCTGTAATTTTTGCCGGCCCTTCGGTAGGTTTTAAGCTCAGGGAAAAGCTTCAAGTCGACGGTCAGGATATTCCCCTCGAAGAAAAAATCTTTCAGAATAATGATTATGGAGCTATTTTCGGAGCCGGTCTGGACTTCGGCCAACACCTTATGATTGACGTACGTTACAGCCTCGGTCTTAAGAAGGTATTTGAGGTTGCTGAGGGTTATACTACTCCTGACGTTAAGAATGGTGTTTGGTCAGCGACTGTTGGCATAGCTTTTTAACGGGGGACACAATACTCATTTCCCAATTTTTGAAAAATTAGGGACGCTGCGCTAATTCCCAGAGAAAAGGGTTCATAATATTCTTGTCCCTATTTTTGAGTAGTGGTGAGTTTGTATTCATTCCCCAATTTTTATTTTATAATCTCAATATTTTTCTTACGCGAAGATGGGGTCACCTTAAGCTTGGTAAGCTGACCTTTGCGCACCTGACCTTCAATCACCGTGCGGTAGGGGGCATGGACCTTAAAATCCACCTCCCAATCCCTGGGCCAGGCCGGAAGCAGGAAAATTGTGCGGCCGTCGGTCTGAATCAGCATGGCCTGGACTGCCTTTAGCAGCACCCCGCCGTGATCCTGGTCCGGAATCCAGTCGTAATTTGGTCCCCAGAAGGCCGGAAAGCGCGAGCCTTCATGCCATTTACGGGCCCGTCCGACCACATATTCCCGGGCCTGCTCGGTCAGGCCCAAGTAGGCCATAAAAATATCATCCTGCCGCCAGCCAAAATTGCCGCGGTCTTCCCGCCGGTTCAGGGCTTCAATGCCTAGCTCAATTCCCCGCCGGCCAATGGCAATTCGCCGGTATGGAAAGACAGCATAAAGCTCCGGGTTTTCAATGTTATGCTTGTCTGCAAAGTGCTCAGCCGGAGCCAGCATCCTGACGCCATCAACCACCCGGGTGGGAAGCTCGGGCATTTTGTCATGCATTCTCTGCCATAGGGCTTTTTCTTCAGCGCTGACCTTATCGCCGGCCAGCTCCAGAAGTCTTTCAGTCACCGCCAGAATACCGGCAATTTCCGGCATGGGATTGCGGCAGTCCCACCAGGTCTCCAGTGCCTGAGCCGGCTCCATGATAATTTTTCCGCGCTCATCAACCCTGTAGTGCTGGTCGTAAAAGGTGAGCACTTCGTGGGCCAGAGGCAGCAACCGCTCCTTGAGCAGTTTTTCGTCCAATGTATGCTCATAGTGGTCGAGCATCATGTATAGAAGCTCAATCCCGCCCTGCCATTCCCAGCGGTGCCAGCGGCTTTCGTTTTCCACACACGTGCGTTTCTCCCGCGGCGTCCAGCCGTAAGATTCATTGAAGGCGGCGCCCCAAAAATAAACACACTCGTTGAAGTAAGCACCCTCATGTCCGAAATAATGCCGAGTGCGGTACTTAGCCATTTCCAGAACGTCGCCGCAGTACATCCGGTAGAGAGGTTCCAGCAGGTCGAAATCGCCTGAGGTGCACATGCTGATGTAAGGAAGTCGGGTGTTCTGCCACCAGTAGCCAGGACCCCAGCGCCGGTAATCGGCATCACCAGGGCTTCCCGGGTTGGGCACCGTGAAGATTGAGCCGTTGAACTTGATTGGATACTGGCCGCGCCCGGCACAAGCGTTGATGAACCGCTGCAGGACATAGGCCCGACTTAAAATATAGGTGTCATCGTTCGGGCTGGTGGAGTGAATATCAATCCAGCTCCGGCGCCAGAATTGTTCCCACCACTGCCGATGAGCCTGAAGCCTGGTCTTGCAAGGGATTTTTTCAGTGGCCGCGATTAGCCCCTCAACAGCCTTCAACCATTCTTCTGGCGATGAGGGGTGTTTGGTCAGAACATAGATGCTGAAAAGGTGCGAGGTGGCTGCCGGTGAACGCAAGTTGAGGTCGTCAATTTTTTCTGCCCGCTCGGCTGTGATGACCGCGCCGAAGGTCCGGTGCAGAATTGGGTCTTCCTGCTTGAAGCCTTCCATATCCTGCAGCTTGGCTGCCAGAGCCGGGCCCACCGACTTCCGGTTGTGATGATACCAGCCGATGCGGTCCTTTAGGCCGGTAAGAACAGTGTCGGGCTCAACTATGGTGGGAAAATGCTTGTTGCCGGGGACATAATGGTCAAAATGGACATCACTCACTTCAATGGTCGGAAGCTCGTAGGGCTCAGTTCGCCAGAGTTCAATGGAGGCAGTGGCTTCAACCGGCTTTTTACTCTTAACCGCCACGTGGATTACAGGATGGTTGGCGTCAGCCCACACTTTGAGGTCAACCTGCTCCTGCCCCTGACCGCACCGAATTTCAACTGCTGCTTCGCTCAGCTTCAGGGTCTGCTTGAAAGCCTTTGATTTAAGAAGCGGGTTGGGGTTGAGCCGCATTCGGACCCGCCCCAGTTTGAGCAACCGACAGTTGTCGTCCCAGGAATCAGTTTTGCCGATGTAAAAAAGCAAGTCACCGCTTTCTTCCATCCAGACGTTCAGGCTGAGGTCGCCGTTTCCGGCCGGCATAGTTCCCCAGGCGTCTTTGCTGGGTGAATCCCAGACCACGTTGTATTTTTCCAGAGCAGCAATTGGGTCATAGGCTTGCCTGCCACAGCCCGTGAGAAGCACGAGCGGAAGAACCAGGCAGCCAATTATTCCAATTATTAAACTCAGAAGTCCGCACTTATTTTTCATGATGATTGCTCCTTCGCTGATTTATACAACAGGAGCAGTTTATAATCAATTGAGACCGGAGATGTTTTCTGGCTGAATTAACTCAAGAAACAGCTGAGTAGGCAAATTTTTCATATTCATTGAGCTTTTAATTTTTTAGCCCATAAATTTATTGTTTCGCCAGCTCCACGCGGCGGTTTTGGGCGCAACCTGGTTCAATAGAATTATAAGACACACGTTCTCATACCTGCTGGTTTTTAAAGCTTAAAGACAGATATCTCTACCGCTGTTAAATAGTCTTTCACAGCGGCCGCTCATCCTCAATAATTTTTTTTAGCCTTCACGCGGCGGCCATAGAAGAGGTCGTCGAAAAATAAAGCCAACCGCTGATTCCAGGCATTACGGCTGATGTAGCGTCGCACCAGGCGGTGGAAAAGATTGTCTTCCTTGGTGTAAGGACAGACTGAAATACAGAGACCGCAGTCAGTGCCGATGGATTTCCAGAAAGCGAAGCATTTTTCCTGGATGATTTTCCAGTGGGCTACCCCTCTATCTACAGCAGGTTGGTCATCAAAAGAAATGGAACGGGTGGGGCAATTTTCAGCACACTTCAGGCATATTCTGCAGAAGTTAGCGACACCAAATTCTTTCTTTTTGTCAGGCGGAAGTTCCAGTTCAGTAGAAACCATAGAGATTCGCAAGCAGGGGCCAAGCCGCGGATGAATCAGGAGTCCCATGCGGCCAACCTCTCCCAGTCCGGCTTCTGTTGCGATGGGAACAAGCGGAGCTAAGTAATTGCCGTCGGTGTGGGCCCTGGAGTCATAGCCGAAGTGTCGAAGATACTCGGCCAGCACACAGGCGACCTTGGCTGCTTCCGTGTAAGAACGGGCTGATTCGTTGATAGCCTGAACCAACGGAGCTTTTTTCATGGCCGAGACCTTCATTGGCACCACTATGACAATAGCCGTCTGGTGGTGGCATTCTACTGGCTTTCCCCACTGCTCGGGGTTGCGGCCGTGATGACTGTAGAAGTGGTGTTTCTCGAGCCGGGTGAAGCCGACGTCGGCTGCTCCGTAGTAAGGTGCCAGTTTTCGGATGGCAGCTTTCATCTGGTGAGGATCAACCTTAGTTTTTTCTTGAGCCGGATTTCCGGCAGTTAACGGTTTTAGCCGCGAAAGGAAAGAGAAAGCAGCCACAAAAGCTGGTGAATAATAGGGATGATAGAAAGTTGCGCCAGGCTCGCCCAATTCTGGCCTGGCGTGAATGGCAGCATCTATCTGGCGAAGCTCGGGATGAAGCTGGTCGTAATAAATTTTTTTATGCTCTTCATCAAACTTTAAAGCGTTACGGGAAAACATGTGGTCGCGCTCATCGTAGGGGGTGATTTTAGTTGCGGCTTGAAAGGAGGTTGGGCGAGGGAAAAACCTAAGCCAGGAGACCAGAGCAAAGACCAGAAGCCCGGCCAGCGCCAGAAGATTTACTGCTCTGATTAAAGGGTAGGATTGAAGTAAAATGAAAGCCGTCCAGAACAGGCAATTAAAGAAGAAGCCAAGGAGCGAAATGTAGCCAGCCCGCCGTTGATTTTCGTGGAAAGAAGATACTGTGGCCAGCAAGGCAAGGAGAGCTATGGCTGTGCCCACCACCAGATTTATGGCTGTTAAAATTGTTAACATAGCTTTTTTTATAGCATAAAAACAGGCAAAGCATGAACAGGAAATGAAGGTAAAGATTAAAATGAAATTTAAAATCATAAAAATCAAAAATCATATGGTTAGAAATGCTTTTCCATTTTTTTTTGCTAGAGCCCTGTTGCTGGTTAACCTAACCAGTATTCTTGTTTTTCAGAAACAACAGTTAATCTAAGAAAGTCGGTAGAACATTTGGGAATGCCTTGTATTGCCAGCACCAGGAATCGTTTCGGGTTTAGAGAGGTTTTTTAAATTTTAGCGCGCTGACGGTAATTAATAATCTTTTGGTGACGGGAAGGATTACTCATGAGTGGCTGCCAGCTGTCCCAGTCCCAGGGACACAAGGAAATTTCCCCTCCATCAATTGTGAGTGTAGATATTTTCAGAAAAAAATCCGCGAGGCAAATACCCGGAGATGAAAATTGTTAGGAGGCGTCTACCAGTTAGCCTGTTAGCCCAAAAATTTATTGTTTTAAGAGCTCTACCAGGTGGTTCTGGAGCTGTCCGGTGTAAGTGGAGTTTTCAGTTACCAGCTTGCTGGCGGACGCTGGCCCAAGGCGAGCTTGTGCTATAACTAGCTGACTGCAGCCTATCAGAGATAATCCCTGTTGCCGTTAAATAGATTTTTCCGCCATTACCCGCTCTGAAATAGCTCCTGGTGACAGCTGCTGGTTGGAAAAAAAATAAGGACAAAAAATCGTGATGGCCTGTCTTTTATCGGAAAATGCTATTGATGAAAAATTAACTATCTTCCACGATTTTCAGGTCAAATCCATGGCTCTTTCAATTGCTATCAAAGCAGCAGAGGCGGGTGATTGAATAAAGAGGGCTGATAAAGAATCTGTATATTCCGAAGGCTCAGTGTTAATTTCAATAATCTGTGTCTGATTGGCCCTGGCTATCTGGGGAATCATAGCTGCCGGGTAGACCACGCCTGAAGTGCCGACAATCAGCAGGCAGTCAGCCTGGTTGGCCTGCTGAAAGCTTTCGCTTAAAGCCTGTTCCGGTATGCGCTCGCCGAAAAAGACAATAGCTGGCTTAATAAGCCCCCGGCATTTGGGACAGCGCGGAACCTGGAACGTCTCAAAAAAGGCTTTAATTTCCTCGGCTGGGGTGGCTGATTTTTTCTGCCGAATTTTCTCCGTCAGGGTGCGGAAGGATTCAGGCAAGATTTTTTCTGGGGGAAAATAGGTATGGCATCTAAGGCACTCCATCAGGTCCGCTGTTCCGTGAAACTCAATGACTTTCTCGGAGCCGGCTTTTTTATGCAGCGCATCAATGTTCTGAGTGATGACTGCTTTTATTATTCCGGCTTTTTCCAGTCGGGCTAGCACCAGATGGGCTGGATTGGGCTCAGCGGAGAGGAGCGGCCACAGAACATGCTCTATGAGCAATTTCCAGCAGGCTTCAGGTTCATCAAGAAAATAATTGATGTCAAAGATGGTAGGGGAAATGCGCTCATAGAGGCCACCTGGACCTCTAAATGGTGGGATGCCGCTTTCCACCGAAATGCCAGCGCCAGTAAAGGCCAGGACGTGCCGCGATGATTTTAAAATTTGAGCTGCCCTGGAAATTTTTTCTTCGGCCGTGGAAACCATAATTTAACTCCAGAAATTAATGATTGACTTTTTATTATATCGCTTTTTTGCGAAGAGTTATTTGTCATTTGCAGTTGTTTGCTGACATCATCAATGAGTCTGCCATGACTTTATCTGAAAGAAACTTCAGGATAAATCTACGGATATTTAAAATATTCTAATTTTTGGCCCGGGATTTTTGTCGGGCATCATAAGCTGCTCAGCAGTTTCAGCAGCTTGTCCAGCGGTAGCGTGTTGATGACGTCTTCTTTGCTGAGCCAGGCCCGGCGGGCAATGCCCAGGCCGAAACGCATCATAGCAAAACCGTGAGCGTAATGGGTATCGGTGCCAATGGATATGAGCACGCCTTTTTCCTTAGCCTTTTTTAAATTGAACTCATCCAGGTCCAGGCGGTCGTAGTAGGCGTTGAGCTCCAGGATTTTCCCGTATTCGGCTGCGGCCTCAATGACCTTATCAATATTCACCTCATAGCCCTCTCGGCCGGAAATTAGACGACCTGTCAGGTGACCGATGATGTCTACCAGAGGATGTTTGAGGGCAGAGATGATGCGCTCGGTAACGTTTTTCTTGAAGCCAGAATGAATGGAAGCTACCACAATGTCTAGTTTTTTGAGCAGGGCATCAGGCAAATCAATGGAGCCATCGGCCAGGATGTCCACTTCAATGCCTTTAAGCAGCCTGAAGTTTTTCAGCTTTTTGTTGATTTTATCAATTTCTTTAATCTGTTCTTCCAGGCGCTCCGGGCTCAGACCGTGGGCGTATTTGGCGGCCTGAGAATGGTCACAGACAGCGAGGTAGCTATAACCGAGCTTCTGGCCATGCTCCGCCAGCTCTTCCAGCGTAAGAACTCCGTCGCTCCAGTTGGAATGGACGTGGAGGTCGCCTTTGATGTCTCTCGGCTCTATTATTTGTGGCAGCTTTCCCTGGAGAGCTAGCTCAATTTCCCCACGGTCTTCGCGCATTTCAGGTGGGAAGACAGGCAGGCCGAAAACTCCATAGACTTCTTCTTCCGTTTTGCCGGCGATTTTTTTCTCGCCCCGAAAAACCCCGTATTCCGAGATTTTCAGGCCCTTGTCTTTGGCCAGGCCGCGCAGCTTGATGTTGTGGGCTTTGGAGCCGGTGAAATACTGAAGGGCAGCGCCGTAGGAATCTTCCTCCACGATCCGCAGGTCAACCTGGCGCTCACCGAGTTCAGTTTCTAGGAGGATGGAACCTTTCGTTTCCCCTTCTGCCAGAACCTGGATGGTCTTGGGATGCTTGACGAAGTATTGGATGATTTTCTGGCCGTCTTTTCCGGTGGCCAGGATGTCAATGTCACCGACCGTTTCTTTCATGCGGCGGAGGGAGCCGGCGGTGGAAATATGGCTAATGCTGGGGGCACCTTTTAGGTATTCAATGACCTCTTCAGCGATGGTCATGGCTTCGTAGATGGGCATTCTTTCCTGGGCGTGCTCAAAGAGCTCAATGCCTTTTTTTATGTTCTCAACTTTTTTCTTACCCATGCCGTGCAGCTTTTCCAAGCTGCCGTTTTCGATAACTCGTTTCAGGTCCTCCAGGTTTTGGACCTTGAGCTCCTTGTGCATCAGGTGAATAGTTTTACCGCCGAGGCCAGGGATTTCCAGAAGCTGGAGCAGACCTTCAGGCACATCCTTCATAACTTCTTCGTAGCGCTTGATTTTGCCGGTCTTGAGGTACTCTTCAATTTTTTCGGCCATGCCTTTGCCGATGCCCGGGATATCAGCCAGCTTGCCCGAAGCTACGAGTTCAGCCACGTCCTGGGTCAGGTCTTCCAGTACCCGGGCAGCTTTCTGGTAGGCGATGACCTTAAAACCGGTTTCGCCCTTGATTTCCAGGGCGTCGGCAATGCGGTAGAAAATTCTGGCGATTTCTTTGTTGCGGTTTTCCATTTTTCCCTCTTGCTTAAATTTTATACCAGAGAGGTGGGATTAACAAATTCCTGAGAACGGAAGGGGAAATTATCTTGGCGTTAAGAGCGTTAAGGTTTTAATAGCTGGGTTAAGTGAACGGTGCGGAGAGTAGAAAATTAGCTGAGATGCAAAACTTAGGCTGAGAAAGCATTTTAAAAAATAGCCCTGATTCTGCGGCCAATTAGCTCCCGATATTTTAGTGGTGGGGGCGGAGAAAATGGGAATTACATAGGGTGGTACCAAATTTTATAGGGGCATCAAATTTTCACTAAATTTTTGCCTTTTGAAGGGGTAAACATCAGGGAATAAGGAGGGTGTCACCAATTTTGTAAGGGGAAATTGTGGGATTTGTATCGTGGTACCAGTTTTTTAAATTATAAAAAAAATGGAAATATAGAAGGTGTCCCCATTTTTCATTTCTGATTGACAATTTGGCGGGCTCCTTTTATCTTAAAGGCATGAAAGTCATACTCGCTGGATACAATTTTGATTCAGAAGTCATTGAAGAATTAAAGAAGCATGAGCCAGAAAGGCAGGATGTTACTCCGGAGACTCTTTCGGCCGCTTATGCCCGGATTTCTCGCGACCCGCGTCCGGTTAATGAGCTCAGAGCTATTGCCAGAGCCGAGGTAGAAAGAGCCAGACGTTCCAACCAGAACATCATCTTCAAGATGGGACACCATTCAGTAGCCGAGCATGCGGTGTTTAACTTTGACCTGATTGGCCTGAGCCGCTTAGCCATTGAGGAAGTGGAGCATTTTCGGCTCTGTTCCTACACCGAAAAATCACAGCGCTACATCACCCTGGATGGTGATTATGTTCTGCCTGAAGAAATCAAGAGCGCCGGTCTGGAAGGTATTTTTTCTGAAACCATAGAGTTTCAGAACCAAGCCTACCGTTACTTTTATGAAAAGCTCCGTGAACACGTCTTTAAAAAATTCGCCCGGCAGGCCGCCAACCCTAAGAATCACCCCATTCTTGACGGCTGGGCCAAAGAAGATGCCCGCTATGTGGTGAGCCTGGCTACTAAGGGCCAACTGGGCATGACCGTCAACGCCCGCAACCTGGAGCTGATGATTCGCCGCTTTGCTGCCAAAAAAAATGCTGAAATCCAGGAACTTGTCCGCCACCTCCACGATTTAGCCAAAAAGGTGGCGCCATCTATCATCCTTTTCACTGACCCTTCGCCGTATGAAGCAGAGATGATGGATAAAGTCAGAGAGCAGGCCCTGGCCTTCATGAATAAGAATAGGCCAGAGAAGAAGGCGGGAAAGAAGGGGAAATCGGAAGAAATCAGGCTGGTTGAACATTCTGAAAACGGGGATGAACTCATAATTGCTGGCCTGCTTTTCTCTACCGCCGGCCTTTCCTTCAAAGATGCCCTAAAAGAAGTTAAACGCTGGTCCAGTAAGAAAAAACTGGAGCTCGTAAAAAGAGTGTTTGAGCACATGGAGTTTTACGACTCGCCGCCGCGGGAATTTGAGCTGGCCTACCTTACCTACGACCTGATTGTTTCGGCTTCCTGCTTTGCCCAGCTCAAACGGCACCGCATGATGACCCTGCTGGCGGAGCCCTATGACCCGACGCTTGGTGTTACCGTGCCGCCTTCAATTAAAGAAATCAAAGAGCAGAAAAAGTTTATGGAAGTAATCAGAAAGACTGATAGAACCTACAAGCTTCTTAAAGAAAAAGTCGGCCCGGCTGCCGATTACATCCTGACCAACGCCCACCGGCGCCGGGTGCTGGTAAAAGCTAGCATCCGGGAACTTTATCATCTGTCGCGGCTGAGAGAAGACGCTACGGCCCAGTGGGAGATAAGACAGGTGAGTGGTGAGATGTCAGCCCTGGCCCGAAGGGTCTGTCCTCTTACCGCCAGTCTACTGGGCGGCAAGGATGCCTATCCGGAGCTTTACCGGAAACTTTTTGGCCGCCAGCCGAAAATGCAGCCGCCTTCGCTGTTCGCCGAGTAGTGAACTGTGAAATAATTGCCTTAAAATATATATATCTAAAGATTGGACAGAATAGACAGAAAGAAAAATGTAGTTCTAACTGTTATTTGTTGTTATTTGCTTTATTAAATGGCCTCTTTAGCCCATATTTGTTTTAGAAATAAGAGAAGCTGTTGCTAACACCGCTTGCGAATATTCTTCTTAACTTAGATACAAATGACCACACCTGCAAGAAGATTATGTTTGCTTATAGGCTCTTACTTCAGCAAAATAACT
>JACIYK010000289.1 GCA_014359965.1 Candidatus Aminicenantota bacterium | reverse complement strand
AACATGAAATCAGATTTTAAGTGGCAGCTCTTACCACCCAGCCCGGACGCTTGGATTTTAGCCCAGGAATTGAACCTGCCTCACGAGATTGCCACCATTCTGGTCAACCGCGGCATAAAAACTGCTTCTGAAGCAGTGTTTTATCTTTATGGTGGCATTAACGAGCTGCACGACCCTTTTTTGATGAAGGGTATGAAGGAAGCAGTGCGGAGGATTCTAGAGGCAGTAAAAAAGGGAGAAAAAATACTAGTTTTTGGCGACTATGATGTAGATGGCATTCTTTCGGTGGTCATGCTGGTTAAGGCTCTAAGAACCATAGGCGCCAAGGTTGATTATCTAATTCCGGAGCGCATGAAAGATGGCTACGGCTTGAAAGTTCACCACCTGCCGGCGGTAGTAGAGCGGCAAACAAACCTGGTCATAAGTGTTGACTGCGGGATAAAAGCCTTTGATTTTGTGCGGCGGGCCAAGGAATATGGAATTGATGTCATAATAACGGACCACCATCATCCCGGCGACGGGCTTCCTGAGGCCGTGGCTGTTCTGGACCCGGTTCTAGAGTCTTCAGGCTATCCTGACCGGAACCTGGCGGGTGTGGGCGTTGCTTTTAAATTAATTCAGGCCCTTTTTCTTGAACTGGGGATAAAACAGGACCTGACGCATTATCTGAAGCTGGTGAGCATTGGCACAGTGGCTGATGTTGCTGAGCTTAAAGGGGAGAACAGAGTCCTGGTCAAGGAAGGTTTAAAGAAACTAAAGGAACCAAAGAACCCAGCGCTGAAAAGTTTGCTTCAGGGAGCTGGGCTGTATGAGCGAAAACTGACTGAAGTGGACCTGGGTTTCAGGCTGGGCCCGAGAATAAATGCCGCAGGCCGGCTGGGGATGACCGAGGTGGCCATTAAATTGTTTTTTTCTGAATCTCGTGAGGAATGTGAAGAGCTGGTCAGAAAGCTTAATGAGCTGAATTATACCCGGCAGAAAATTGAAGAAAAAATTTTAAGAGAAGCTGTAGAAAAAGTGGAAAGCCGCAAGCTTTACCAGAAATACCGTCTGCTGGTTCTGGGTAGCGAAAACTGGCATCGTGGAGTAATCGGCATCGTAGCTTCTCGACTCAAAGAACTTTTCTACCGGCCGGTTATTTTGTTTGCTTATGAAAATGGCCAGGCACACGGTTCAGGCCGGAGCGTACCGGAGCTTTCACTCATTGACTTAGTCAGCGAATGTGGACCGTTGATGCAGAATTTTGGCGGGCATAAACAGGCTATTGGCTGCTCCTTAAAGATGGAGAACCTGCCTCTTTTTAAAGAGAAAATCAACGAACTGGCAGCCAGATGGATAACAGACGAACTTCTGGAAAGAAAACTTACCATTGATAGTCGCTTGAATTTTTCAGCCATTACACCTTCTTTTGTTGAATTTTATTCCTACCTTCTGCCGTTTGGCACAGGTAATCCGCGTCCGGTCTTCTTGGCTGAAGAGGTGGATGTGTTGGGACAGCCAACTATTTTACAGAACCGACATTTAAAAGTCTGGCTAAGACAGGGAGGAAGGGTTTTTGAAGCTATCGGCTGGGGAAAGGCCAGAAACTGGAAGGAAATTAACCGGGGCCTTTCTTTTGATATAGCCTATTCGCTTCAGGTCTCAGAATACCGGGATAAAAAGCAGATTAATCTGATCTTGGAAGACATAAGACCAAGAAAGTTTATGGGATGAAATTCAGTTACAGGAAAAGACGTCTTTTTGTCGGAAGGATAATCCTTGTTGCATTTTTGATATTTTGTGCCTTTCTAGCGGAAAGGATATCTTTGGGACTGCTCGGCCGCAGCAGATGGCAGAAGATCATTCCAGAAGAGTCCAGGGCGGAAACAGCTGGCCAGTTGGTGGAACTGGCCGAATATTCTGCGGCCCAAAAAAACCTGAGCCTCAGAGCAGATAGTTTTTACCTTGATGAAGAACAGAATCAACATCTGGAGGGTCAGGTAGAAGTTGTTGATGAAAGCGGCACGGAGAAGCTGGTAATACGGGCTCCTGAACTGGTTGTTTCCTCTGACCGTAAAGTAATAAAAGCTGAAAAAGGGGCAGTGGTGGAATTAAGCCATCTCCAGATAAAATCTGGAAACCTGAAATATCTCATTGAAGAAAAAA
>JACIYK010000288.1 GCA_014359965.1 Candidatus Aminicenantota bacterium | reverse complement strand
TAAGAGAGGTGTTTTATGCCTGCTAATGTGGAGATTAAGGCCCGGCTGAAAGATTTCTCAGCCATGAAGGAAAAAGTTGAAGCTTTAAGCCAGCAACCAGGCCAAGTGCTAACCCAGGAAGATGTTTTCTTCCACACCAGCCGGGGACGCTTGAAACTTCGGCTGATAAACGGCCAGCAGGCGGAGTTGATTTTTTATGATCGCCCTGACCAGCAGGGACCTAAATTCTGCCAGTATGAGCTTTTTACCACCGACCAGCCGGAGAGGTTAAAAAAAGTGCTGAGCGCAGCGCTGGGCGAGCGGGGTGTGGTTCGCAAAATACGATATTTTTATTTAGCGGGGCAAACCCGCATTCATCTTGACCGGGTTGAAGGCCTGGGTGATTTTCTTGAGCTGGAAGTTGTTTTGCAGCCAGGGCAAACAGAGGCTGAGGGGCAAACTATTGCTTTTGAACTGATGAAAAGCGTGGGGCTGGGCTCGGAATCCCTGGTAGAGGCCGCTTATATTGACCTTCTGGAGCAAAACAAAATATCAGGCTAAAAGAGCGAGCTGCTATTCAATAACCACTTCATGGGGACCTTTGACCAGCTCGCCGATGAGGTAAGCTTTCTGGCCAAGCCTCTGGAAAAGCTTGAGCGCCGGCTCGGCTTCCTTTGGGCTAAACACCACTGTCATACCGATGCCCATGTTGAAGGTGCGGTACATTTCCCGCTCTGCCACCTGACCGCGGCGCTGAATCTCGTGGAAGATGGGCAGCACCGGCCAGGTGCCTTTACGGATGACCACCTGAAGCCCTTCGGGAATGACTCGTGGAATGTTGTCGTAAAAACCGCCGCCGGTGATGTGAGCCATGGCTTTGATTTTAAACTTCTTCAGGGCTTCCAGGATGACCGCGGTGTAAATTCTGGTCGGCTTGAGTAGTTCTTTTCCCCATTTTCTCTTGATTTCTTCTTCAGAAAAAACCCGGCGGGCCAGAGAATAGCCGTTGCTGTGAAGACCCGAAGAAGCTAGCCCGATGACCTTGTCACCAGCGCGGCAGTGGCGTCCATCAACGATTTTCTCGGCATCCACGATACCTACGCAGAAGCCGGCCAAATCCCATTTGCCAGGCTCGTAGAGGCCGGGAAGCTCGGCCGTTTCACCGCCGATGAGGGCGCAGTTGGCTTCACGGCAGCCCCGGACAATTCCGCGCACTACCTCAACCAACTGGTCTTTATTCAGCCGGCCGCAGGCGATGTAATCAAGGAAGAAAAGAGGCTCGGCTCCGAGCACCACTACGTCGTCAACGTTCATGGCCACTAGGTCAATACCGATGGTGTCGTATTTTTTGAGCAGGTCAGCGATGATGAGTTTGGTGCCGACACCGTCCGTGGATGAAACCAGAACCGGTTTTTTCATTCCCTTGAGGCGTGGGGCAAAAAGCCCGCCGAACCCACCGATTGAGCCCAGCACCTCGGCCCGCTCGGTCATCTTGACCAACGGTTTTATCTTCTGGATAAAAGAATCTGCTTCGTCAATGTTCACGCCCGCTTTTTTATAAGTAAGCTTCGCCATCTCGCTCTCCTCACCGTTATTATTTCAAGCATTTACCGCAGCCCTAAAATTATCACCTCGGTTGACTTTAGTCAATCCAGTAATTCTTTCAGGTTCATAAATAATATCATGAAGCAGAAACAAGAATTAAAATAAATGTAAGATCTTTTATAATTCTTAGTTTTATTAGCAGCTCTTCTTTAACTTGGGTGATACTTATAAATGGTCGTTCTTGATTTACTCGTTTCAATCCTTGTTTTATTGGAAGCTCTTCTCTAACCAGATGCCTGTAACGTATTCATTTCCTAGTGTCTAATAATATAATTAAGCAATTCATCTCTCCCATCAGATAATTTTTTTCAACCTTGCCTGACCCTTTAAGAGAATAGTACCAAGGCTTGATCACCGAGGTTAAATATAGTAAAACTTTGTAAGCAATAGTCCGCATGCCGTTTTAAGAAAAGGCTCGTTCTAAGAAATTTCAAATAAAACTTTAAGGCAAATAAACTTTACTCCGGAAAATCGTTTAATTTATTATGAAGGCATGGAAAAAAGATTTGGGGCACAGAATATGGTTGGCCAGCTGCGCCGGGTGGTGATCAAGCGGCCGGCTGA
>JACIYK010000287.1 GCA_014359965.1 Candidatus Aminicenantota bacterium | reverse complement strand
TTTTTCACATTTTAAATATCCTAATTTCAGAGTCATAAAAATTAACTTCAGGATATCGTTTGCCACCAAAAAATCCTAATGAACACCTTCAGAAAAATGTTTTTTTATATTGTATCTTTCTTTTAGTTTTAGGACATTATAAAATTTCTCTAACATGAACGAAAAGAAGATCCGACCTGAAATACCATCGGCTTACTGGGAAATAAAGCAAAAACAGGCCAGGATCTCTCTGGTTCTGTTTTTCCTTCTTTTTCTGTTTTATCTGTTGACCACCGGAATCCTGACTGCATCCATTTTTATCGTTCTGAGCTTCTTCTTCCCAGCTTTTAACTTACTGACCACTGGAGTATTCTTAAATTTTGTCACTTTAACTCTGGTAATATCTTCCATTACAACCCTTATCAATTTCTTTGCGGGAAAAAAGGAGGGAGTAAAATTTATCCTAAACAATCTGAGAGCTTATTACCCTGACCAGGCTGACCGCTACCATCGAACGCTTTTAAACATTCTTGAAGAAATGAAATTATCCTCAGGACTTCCAGAATTAAAAGGATACATTATTCCAAGTATAAATCTTAATTCACTTTCCTTGCTGGATGTCGATGGACATCCGGCGGTAGCTGTAACTGAAGGTCTTCTGGCTGAAGCCTCCCGCGATGAGTTGGAAGCAGTTGTAGCTCACGAAACAGCCCATATCCTTAACGGAGATACTTTTGCCCTGACTTTAATTTGTTCCCTGGCTGCATTCTACGAAAAACTATACAGCGCTTCTCAGACAAAAGAAGAAGACTTCAGACAGGACAGCCTGCTGCAAACAAAAAAACAACAAACCTGGTCTCCCTTTATCTACCTGGGAAGTCTCTTTTCTTATTTTCTGATAAGTTTCCTTATCATTATCATTTCCAGAAACAGAGAACTTCTGGCAGATGCCACGGCCGTTGAGCTGAGCCGCCATCCCGAGGCGCTGGCTAGGATAATTTATAAAGCTCATCTGGCAAATTCCTACCTTGGAGAAGCTTCTCTCTTCACCCCTTTGTTCCTGGTTCCGCCTGATTCCAGGGAAATAAACGATTCTCTTTGGGATAGGCTTTTTAACACCCATCCTCCGGTTCTAAAAAGGGTTCAACTGCTGGCCAGTATGGGACATAAAACTCTGAAAGATATTGTGGAGGATATTAAGCAGCAGGAATCAAGCAGACAGCAGGCCCGCCGGGAAATCAGCTCAGAAACAGAACTGCCCGAAGAAAAAAGAACTGCTATTAGACAACAAAAAGAAATAGCTTCTGCGCATCTGGAAAAAGGAAAGTTCTGGCTGGTAAAAACAGCCGAAAATAAATGGCTTGGCCCTTTCCACCTGGCAGAAGTAGTTTCTCTGCCGTATTTTACACCAGCTATCAGAATCAAAAACCTTAAAGATAATGTGGAAGCTCCTGCCCGTGAGTTCCCCCAGATTCGCTTTGCCTTGTACCGGCAGATTAGAAACCAACCACTAGACGCTGGTTTAACAGCTAGGTGTCCGTTATGTCAAGCAAGCCTCGCAGACTCTTTTTACGAAGGAGTAAAGATTAAACACTGCCCTGTTTGCCGGGGAAAACTGGTAAACATGTCCGACCTGGAAAAGATTTTCGCCAGAAAAGAATACAAATTTTCTGAGAAAATAAAAGAGCAGGCACACCAGTGGAAACAAATTATCCAGGAACCTGGCCGAAGGAAAAAGCTCTTGGTCTCAAAAAGAATCGCTCTCTGTCCCTTGTGCGGTCTCCAGATGATAATTAAGCCTTTTAACTACCATCTTATAATACCCGTGTATAAATGCCTTAAATGCCAAGTTATCTGGTTTGAAGCCGATGAACTGGAAATCCTTCAGGCCATCATAGAGAGCCAGTGGAAAAGCTCTGACCAGGAAAGAAATCTCTAGCTCCTTTCCTTAGAAAAATATGGCTAAAGTAGTGGTTAAACAGCAGATTTTTTTGTATAATTTTCTCTAAACTTTTAGGATAAGGAGGCATAATTGCCAGGCCGGGGGAAAATTCATCTGGAAAATCACCTCTAAAGGTGATTGAAGATGAGTTCCTGGCGTGAGATAGATATAATGACCGGGGCAGCCCCCTGGCCGCGAGGCTAAACTTGAAATGAGGGATAAATCATGGCTAAGAAAAAAATTCTTTTGATAGA
>JACIYK010000286.1 GCA_014359965.1 Candidatus Aminicenantota bacterium | reverse complement strand
TTATAAAAATTATCCTAAGAAATTCTTTACAGATGTGTAAAGCTTTGCTCTGGTTTTACCCGGCCGACACACCCCCTCCCCCTCCGCCACCTCCCCCTCCACCGCTGAAACCGCCACCACCACCTGATGAATAATGAGCAGCACTTGTGCTGGCTGAACTTATTGTTCTGGCCACATTTTCAATAGAGCTTATAACCTGATTTAAAGAATCAACCTGATAATGTCCACCAGAAGAAATCAGAACCAGTCCATAAATCCAGCCGGTGTTACCAGTTTTATCTTCTGGCAAAATCCTAGGCAACATTTTCAAGATTTTTTTGGTCTGACCAAAAAGCACGCCGAAGACGAGGTACTTGTCCCAGAGTTTGTATGCTTCAGGCGGAACCTGTTCAAAATCAGAAAAATCGCGCAGAAACCTCTGCAGTGCTTTCCAGAGTTCATTCTCTTTGGCCCACTCTTTTTTCCGACGTTTAAGCGTGGGGCCTAAAAGCAAAGCCATAAACAGAAGAAGCGGGGAAAAAGTTATTACCGCTAGTGGAATGGTTACAACCATAAATATCTTATACACTTTAAGGCTTTTAGTTTCCAGAAATTGCTTCGTTTTTGCTTGCCGGTCAATTTTTTCTGCCCATTTCCGGAACCAGGTCTGGAATTCCACCGGATGGTTATTCAGATATTCAACAAAATCTTTTAGGCCAACGCGAGGCAAAGTTTGCTCCTCTCTGGGCCTGATTGTCTCAAAAAGAAGCTCTAAGACATCTTTTTCGAAATCCTCGAGGTTTTTATCGGAAAAGTACTCTTTTTTCAAGGAAAAAAAAGTTTCTGTTTTAATTTTTTCTCCCAAGAGTGTCTTTTTAATGGTCTGCTCGTCTTTAATTTCTAGGTAGCCACGTCGGGCCAGGTCAAAGATGGTGGCGGTCAGAGCCACAGGTGTCACTTTTTTACCTTCTCTTCTAAGAACCTGAACCAGGGCCGGCGGCAACGCCGATGGAATTTCTCGGTAATAATCGGGCAGGTCTTCAAATTTGTAATCACGGCCATATTTTCCCCAGAATACCAGATAGAAAATTAGCCATATTAATGGACCCACTATTTGCCAGATAAACCAACCTATGACTAACTTTAAAGTAATTAGCTGAGTTTTTTCCTCGCCTTCCTTGGCCTGCTTTATTCTCCTGATGGTTTGTTGGACGTACTCAGCTTCTTCCTGCTCAATCTTCTTTCGATTGTAGCCTTCAGCCGGAACACCTCTGACCAGCCCCTTGGGCCAGACGACCCTAATCTCCACAAATTGATGGGCAGGAACATCTTTTGCTTCAAACCTGAAAGTTTGAAGGTCAATAATTTTGGATTGAGCGGAAAGCGGGCCATGCCCGTAAATTAATACCTGGTCAGCAGTTTTCAGCGGCTCTGGTAGATGCACGTTAATCAGCACGGAGGCTGTAGGCCGGTCCACTTCTTCACCAATTACCTGCCAGTAAAGTTCGCTGACATCTTCATAATCAAGAATCGCTCCGTTCACTTTATAACGGAGATGAAAAGTGCGACGTTCATTGGCCGCCTGGAATCGCCAGCGTGCCCGAAATCTATTTTTTTCTACTACTGTTTCCACCTGTAACTCGTTATCTTGCTCATCAGCCACGCGGAAATCAGTAACCTGAACCTTCAAAACTGGCTGTGTCCGTCGGGCGGTCAGTGGAACCCAGAGTGAAGCCCAGGAAAAACGGCCGCGAAATTCAAAAGTCAGGTATTCATCTACTCTAACCGAGCCATCTTTCTGCACATAATAATCGGCTTTAAGCTGAGGAAAATAATAATTTTTCTTTTCCGCCCGAAGATAAGAGTAGAAAATTAAAATTCCTAAAAAAAAGATGACCAGACCTTTGCGGCCTGGAAAAAACTTATGGTTGCTGACCATTTCTTTCCCCTGAGAAGTCAGCACGGCCCTGAAAAAAATTACATTCATCTCAGCTGGAGATTATTTTTCGGTAGACATGTTCCAGTAGATGTATCTTATTCTGCTGATCAAGTTCTACAAACTCCAGCCCCATTTCATAAATATCGCCTTCCGGTCTGCTCTTCACCCAGCGCACTTCAGCTATACCCTCTATAATTTTTTTCTCACCTGGTAAGGGCATTTCTATTTCTAACCTTGTTTTAACAGAAAAAGGCGTATTAGTTATGACCTTTA
>JACIYK010000285.1 GCA_014359965.1 Candidatus Aminicenantota bacterium | reverse complement strand
CAAGTTTATTCTCCAGCTTAATCTTTTTCTGTTTAAAAAATAATTCCACCCAGTTTTTAAATTCTGCTGGCTGATTTATTTTTACTACCGTCACGTCGTGGAGACCTATCCTCTTGCTTAATTTTATCTCCACCGGAGCCGGGCCGCCGCCAGGTCCTTTGGAAAAAGTTTCCAGCATCTGGATGTCCTTCTTTTTAATCAAGTCCTTCACATTCTCCAGAAATTTTCCATCTACCTGAAACACCTTCGGCTCAGAAGGAAGCGGAATAAATTCAAGTACGCTGGTCTCCTTTTCGGCACGAAGTTCCGTGACTAGCACAAGAATCTCTTCTTCTTTATTATGAAAAATGACCGCTTTCTGCGACTCCTGGTTTAAACTAATGGGTATTGCCGAAAAGGCCCCCCGGTCCGCAGTTGCTTCCGGAACAGCAGCAGAAAAAAACAGCTGCATCAGAGCGGCAACAAGTAAAAGCAAACCCAACCGTGCTACTGACTTCTTCCCTTCTCCCTTAAACCACCACACCTTAAACAAGGCTGGATTTTTACCATTTTTCTTCAATTATTTCTCTCCTCTTTCTTTGATACTCTTCTTCTGTCAAAAGACCTTCTTTTCTCAGGCTTTCTAATTCCCTGAGCTTGACCGCAAAGCTAACCTCTTTAGCTGAACTGGTACCCGAAACAGAATATCCGCCGGGTTTAGTCTCACCCTGTCCTTTATCTTCTCTGGCCTTTTCTTCGCCAGCTTTTTCCTCTCGACCCGTTTCTTCTCTCGCTTTTTCCTCCATGGTCTTTTCCTTTCCGCTCTCTCCCTCTACTTCAACTACTTCCAGAGCAGCCGGGTTCGGCCTGGATTTCCCATAGGAAGCAAGATTA
Organism: Candidatus Aminicenantota bacterium; assembly: GCA_014359965.1. Classification (GTDB taxonomy): domain Bacteria; phylum Acidobacteriota; class Aminicenantia; order Aminicenantales; family Saccharicenantaceae; genus Saccharicenans. The sequence continues at coordinate 1,350 of JACIYK010000285.1, read as the reverse complement.
ATGATTGAATAAACAGCCATACCTAAACAGCCAAATATCCAGACAATCAGAAAAAAAACCATGACCCCCCTGGCCTCACCAGCCTCCCTTAGGTTAGAAGAGATTAGTAACAGCCCGAAAAATAAAAAAAGAACACTCATTATCAGAGTTGCTACCGAAGCGGTGGGTGAAGGTCTAACCGTAGCTCGTTTCCCCTTTAAATTAAATTCGCCGCTTTCTTTCATAATGCCTCCTTTTAACCATTATACAGAAAAGAACAGCCTGTTGCCTGTTTTTTTCTCCGGGACAAAACACCACACCTACCCCTTCCCCTGGCTACCGACACAAAAAGGTTTTTAAAATCACCCAAAATAATATAGAATAAAAATAACATCAATTAAAAAGGAGCAAAAAGGAGCTATAATGTTTAGTAAAATCCGTCTTTCATTATTATTTTTCCTGGCCGTCCTTCTATCAGTCAACCTCTCTGCCCAGTACCCTGATGCTCGCCGCACGGGAGAAGAGGTTCTCTACGAAGCTCTCCTTGGAGCTAAAGGGTTTTACATCGTGGTGGAAAGCAACGGTTGCACCCAGAAAGAATCCTTCAAAATAGAAACCACAAAAAAGATTAACCCGGACGGCACCACCAGCTACCTGCTCACCGTTCTCAGAAAAATGCCTGATGAATGTAAGAGACTTCCGGAACAGATAGTACTCTATTTTGACCTGGAAAAAGATCTCGGCCTTAAAGGCAGATTCACCTATTCGCTATCCAACAAAATTTTTCCTGCCGCCATCTCTGATTCTCTCAGTTCCATCGTGGAAAAATATTTCACCTTAGATAAGGCTAATATTTCAAAACAAGAAAAAACCGAACCAGCCACTGGAAAAGTGAAAACCGAAACCTCATTTCTTACCACTCTGAAAGAAGAACTGGAACACCACGCCGCGCTTATCCGGTCTGAGCTTAAAGAGGCCATGCTCTTTGCTATCCAGTCCGAAGTTGACCGTTACCGTCAGCGCGGGGATAAAAAAAAAGTTGAAGAGCTTTCCCAGCAATTAGAAAAATTCCGCTCGCTCCCAGAGACAGAGATTCCTCTTCCCAGTGGAGCAACTGAGGCCGAAGCCACTCCGTTTCTTTCCCCCGGGCCCATCCTCCCACCTCAAGTCAGGACCGCGGAAATCATCGTCAAGGAACCGCTCCAAATCGGCTCGCTTCTTGAGGTTAAGGGCATGACCAGGTCTGGACCTTTTTATCATCTGGCAGGATACCGCGATGATATTCTACAGAAACTTCAGCCTGGAAAAATCCACAAAGTTTACCTCTGCCTGATTTATAAAAGAGAATATTTTGGCTTCATCCCGAACTAT
>JACIYK010000284.1 GCA_014359965.1 Candidatus Aminicenantota bacterium | reverse complement strand
TCTTCCCGGTTAATAATTCTCACCCGACATTTCTTTAAGCGCCTTTTTCTTAATGAAACAGTTTTCTTTGAAGAGCAGATGGTGGGGAAGGTTATAGGCGTTATCGCTATTCTGTCTATTTTCCCAGGGTATGTGGCTGATTCACTTCTTTTCAAATACCTGCTGTTTCCGGAAAGCGGGACAGCCTGGGCTGAGACAGCTGTTTTCACCACTCTGATAATGGTTTTAATCGGCCTCATCACTCTCTTTGAGTGGGATGTCATTTTCCTTGACCAGAAGGATTATGCCAACCTGATGCCTCTACCAGTCAGGCCGCTTACTGTGTTTTCAGCTAAATTCATCAGTCTGATAATGTCTCTCGGGCTGTTTGTGGTGGGTATCAATTCGCTATCTTCAGTAGTTTTTACCCTGTATCTGTCTGAATCAAAAGCCTACGGTCTTTTATCCGGCTTCGTTCTTTTCTTTATCCATCTTCTGGTCATGCTGGCTGCTGGAACCTTTGTCTTTTTCACCATGGCCCTCATACCGGGAATATTTACCATCCTTCTTCGGGGAAAGTTTTTTCAGCGGCTTTCCGACCTCGTCAGGTTTGTCCTGGTGGCGGCTCATGTTTATGTAGTTTATTTTTTTGTAATGGATACCAGATGGATTAAACGGTGGTATGAAAGCCTTCAGGCGATAAAAGAGTCGCCAAGTTCCTGGGTGATGAATTTTCCGCCCCTCTGGTTTACCGGTTTGTATCAGGTGCTGATGGGTAATAAGGAGATATTCTTTGAGAGGCTGGCGAACAAGGCTCTTCTGGCTCTAGCGGCGGTTATTGGAGCATTTTTCCTGATTATTTTGTTTTCTTACAACCGGCACCTGAAAAAAATGTCCCCAGAGGGGGTGAAATATTTTCGTCCGTCGCTGCTGAGAAGACTGGCCGAGCCGGCTTTAAGTTTAATCTGGCTGAGAAACCCGGCCGAAAGAGCAGCTTTCTGGTTTTACCACAGCGCTTTCCGTCGCAGCCGGCTACATCGCAACCGCGTTATGTCTTACTTAGGAGTTGGGGTGGCTTTTACCCTGATTATGCTGGCTTCAATGGGAAAGTATTTCTGGAAATATCAGACCGGAAACATGCTATCACTGCCTCTGGTTTTGACCTTTTTTATGCTGGTTGGGGTGAGGGATGCGGTCAACATTCCGGTGAACTATGAAGCTAACTGGGCTTTTCGGATAACAGAAAATCCTGATAGATGGCCCTATTTTTCAGCTTTAAGGAAAAGCATCTTTTTGTTTTTTATTCTTCCTCTCTATGGATTGTTATTTGCTTTTTATGGAACAACCTGGAACTTCAAGGCCGCCGGGTTTCATTGCCTTTATGACCTGGCTTTTGCTGTGCTGCTGATGGAAATACTTTTCTTCCAGCACAAGAAATTTCCCTTTGCCTGCTCTTATCTTCCGGGTAAAAGTCAGCTTCATGTTTTGTGGATAATTTACCTGTTTTCTTTTTTGGCCTATATCTTCATCCCGCGCTGGCTGGAGCCAGAAATTCTAGCCAGCACCAGGCGCTTGGTGGTTTTTAATGCCATCTTTATTCTTATGGTTGCGGCCTTCTGGCTCTACCATAAGTTCATATTCTACCCGAAGCAGGGCTTGATTTATGAGGATATCCCCGAGCCTTCCGCGGTAGAACTCTTCCACGCTACCTGAAATTTTTTCTTATATTTTATGGTTCTCCGTATTGTTTTATGGCCAGCTCCAGAAGCCCTGCTTTTTCCAGCCGGTCAAGCTAACTATCTTGTCGCCGACAGGGCCAATTTTTATTTGTTCAGGTTTAATTCTGTTAGGTAATTGTTTATTTCGATTTTGGCTTTTTCATCCAAGGGAAGAAGGGGAGTGCGGCAAGGTCCGCCGTAAAAGCCGCGGCTGTCCAGAGCATATTTTATGGCTGGAATGCCGTAGGTTTCCGTTAAAGCTCGGTTTAAAGGAATCAATTTGTACTGAAGTTCCTTGGCTTCTTCTTTTTTCCCGGCCATAAACAGTTCATACAGCTTAACGCAGTGTTCAGGCGCCACGTTAGCCAGTGCCAGGATAGCCCCGCAGGCTCCCATATCCAACGCAGAATAAAGTATGCTGGCCGAACCGGTAAAATAGTGGAAATCAGCTGGAACTTTGCTGCATACCTCGCTGAGGTAAGCCAGGCTGCCACCGCTTTCCTTAAGCCCGATGATATTCTGGTGCCCTGACAGCTCCACCACC
>JACIYK010000283.1 GCA_014359965.1 Candidatus Aminicenantota bacterium | reverse complement strand
TGGCTCCATCATCAAACTGGTCAATACCATCATCTTCACGGCGGTTCAGAAAAGAGCCAGCGATATTCATATTGAATCCAAGGAAAATTTTGTCCGCATTAAATACCGCATTGACGGCGTGCTTACTGAAGCCATGGAACCAGTTGACCGGAAATTCCAGGCTCCCATCATTTCCAGAATTAAAATAATGTCTGACCTGGATATTTCCGAACGACGGGTGCCTCAGGATGGCCGGTTTCGCTTGAAGATTAAGGATAAAACCATAGATTTTCGTGTGTCCATTATGCCCTGTATTTACGGCGAAGATGCAGTTATTCGTATCCTGGACAAAGAAATGATTACTGAAGCTTTTGCTGAGCTACGTCTGGACCTGCTTGGTTTTTCTGAAGACATTCTTCGAAAATTCCGGCGATACATTTATCAACCCTATGGCATGATTCTGGTCACCGGCCCAACCGGAAGCGGCAAAACAACCACTCTATATGCTGCCCTGACTGAAATCAAATCCCCGGAAGATAAGATCATCACTATTGAAGACCCGGTGGAATACCAGATTGAGGGTATTACCCAGATTCAGGTGAATGAAAAGAAAGGTTTAACCTTTGCCCGCGGCCTCCGCTCCATCCTGCGGCATGATCCTGATAAAATCATGGTCGGCGAAATTCGGGACCCGGAAACAGCCCAGATTGCTATTCAGTCAGCCCTCACCGGACATCTGGTTTTTACTACCGTGCATGCCAACAATGTTTTTGATGTCATCGGCCGCTTTCTGCACATGCAGGTAGACCCGTATAGTTTTATCTCTGCTTTGAACTGTATTCTGGCACAGCGACTGGTAAGAGTGCTCTGTCCGAAATGTAAAAAACCCGTCACCTATGACCGCACCAGCCTGGAACTCAGTGGTCTTGACCCAGAAAAATATGCCGGGCAGGTTTTTTATGAACCCGTTGGGTGTCCTGACTGCAACTACACTGGCTATAAGGGGCGGACTGCTATTGCTGAATTGCTGGAGCTTTCTGACACTATAAGAGAAATGATTCTGGCCAGAAAACCTCTTTCCGAGGTCAAGAAAAAAGCTCAGGAAGAGGGCATGATTCCATTGCGGCAGGCAGGGCTGGAGAAAGTCTTTTCCGGCGTGACCAGCTTGAAAGAACTCAATAAAGTAACCTTTGTTGAGTAAAAAAAAGAAGATGAGCTTAAAAGAGAAAATAATTAAGTTTTTGGCAGAGCAGCCGAGACCCGGGTTAGTAGTTCAATTTACTCCCGGTAGGGTTTGTGCCCTTAAGGCGGAAGAGATAACCAGAGGTTCTGGTTTTAAAAAAGAAAGTTTTCTGATGCGGCCTCTTCCTCCGGGGATACTTGAAGCAAATCACCTTAAACAAAACATCTTAGATAAAGATTATCTGCAAAAAGTTCTGGATGACCTGCTGGCTGAGATTAAACCGGACAGACATTCTGCCAGCCTACTTATACCAGAGATGAGCGCCCGGGTTTTTCTTTTCTCCCTGGAAAATGGGTTGACCAGTCCGGTGGAACTGAATAATTTTGTAGCTTGGCGCTTGAACCGGCAACTAAGTCAGAACATATCTCAAATTCGTTATTCCTACCAGCTTTTCAATTCCAGCCGGGAGAAGAAGATTTTAGTCCTCTGCTCGGGCTCTGCCGTGGTTAAAGAATACGAATCTCTTTTCCAGGCCAGAAAAATTCATCCGGGTAAAATCATCATACCCTCTCTTTCCGTGCTTAACCTAGTTATTAGCCAGGCTGAGCGAGAGGATGACCTGCTGGTGGCTGACCTGGACCATGATTACCTGAGCCTGGCGGCTCTGGCTCGCGAAGGTCTTTTGCTTTACCGGCAGAAACAGGTCTGGCCTGAAGTTGATATTACTCGTACTTTGGAAGAGGTTGACAAAGAAATAAAGAACACAGTGAATTTTATTGAAGATAAACTCAAGCGCCAGCTAAAGGTTATTTACCTTCGTTCAAACCTGGAGCAGACAGATGAAGTAGAAGAAAGATTAAAACTTCTGGCTCCTATTAAAGTAAAAAGAATTATGCCTGGCCAGGAGGAGTTGGCGCCTTTACTTGGAGAGATCTGATGAGGGGCAACAATTTTCGAATAAACAGCTGGAACATACTGACCAATCTGGCCACTCAACCAAGTCGTAACCGCCGGCTTTATTTCCTGCTTATCTTTTTTCTCGTAGGAATTGTGGTTTTAACAACCTTTTTGCTTGTTTATCTCAACCTGAATTCATTTTCTAAATATCAAGAGCTTAAA
>JACIYK010000282.1 GCA_014359965.1 Candidatus Aminicenantota bacterium | reverse complement strand
AGCCCGAGAAGGAAAAATAATTTTTGACTTGCTTTACCATTTTATTTTAAAGTAATATAGAAAAAAAAATAAAAAAAGGAGGAGTAAATGCCGGTAACAAAGAAAAAAGCAGGAGCAAAGAAAACTGTGGCTGCCAAAAAAACTACCAAAAAGACTACTAAAAAGGCTGTAAAAAAGACTGCCAAAAAGAAAACTAAATAATTCCATTGGAAGCCAAACCGGCACTCAGAAATTTCTGAGGTAAAATCTAATCATATTGCCTGCTTACAGAAAAAGAGTGTAAATGTGCCGAAAATATAAATAATATTTTTCTGTAGGCAGCCAAAGAAAATTGCGGGATAGGTGTTGAGGCTTCTTCAGACTCTAAATCATAGTTTTATTAGACCCGCACCTTTAAATTAAAAGAACTCTTCAAAGTCAGCAAGATTTCGTTTAAAATCTTCATAACAAGGACAGAAAGGTATGTCGTTATATTTTTCTGAAAAAAAGAAGCTGGGATACATAGAAGGTTTTGTTTCGGTTTTTCTAAATGTGGCACTTTTTATTTTTAAATTTCTGGTCGGCAAAAAGGCCAGCTCAGTAGCGATGATGGCTGATGCCTGGCATACCTTATCCGATACGCTCACTTCTCTGGTAGTCATCCTCGGCTTCTGGTTAGCAGCCAAACCAGCTGATGAAGAGCACGCTTTTGGGCATGGCAAAGCTGAATCAGTGGCCTCGGTCATCATCGGAACACTGCTGGCGGTGGTCGGGGCCAGCTTTTTGTATGAGTCAGGGCAAAGATTGATCCATCGCCAGGGGATGTCTTTTAGCCAGATGGCTATCCTGGTATTTGCTGTCTCAGCGGTGTTAAAGGAAGCCATGGCTCAATTTTCTTTCTGGGCCGGAAAAAAAGCTGATTCAGAGGCCCTTCGGGCTGATGGCTGGCACCATCGCAGCGATGCCATAGCTTCTTTGTTGATTATCGTGGGTGCTGTTTTTAGCCAAAAAATTTGGTGGCTGGATGGTGCGATGGGCTTGGCTGTTTCCCTACTGATTCTCAAAGCCAGCTATGATGTTATCAGGAGCTCAGCTAGTTATTTAATCGGAGCATCACCTGACCAGAGAAAGGTGGACCGGATAGCGGCCTCTATTCAAAAGGAATTTCCCGACCTGGAAGGAATTCATCATCTGCATGTTCATCAGTACGGCGAGCACAATGAAGTGACGGCACACCTAAAGGTTCCCGGAGATATGTCAGTAGAAGAGGCCCATCAAATTGCCAGCCGGGTTGAAGAACTGGTAAAAAAAGAATTCAGTGGGGATGTTACTATCCATGTTGAGCCCGAAAGACACGGCGAAAAAGGACATGACTGAAGCCCAAAAAGATTATTTCAAATTTCTCGGCACAGCGGGAGCCCGCTTTGTCATGGCCCGGCAGCTCCGGGCTTCTGGCGGAATCTACTTGGAATTTCAGGGGCAGAAGATAGCTCTGGACCCAGGACCAGGGGCCCTGCTGCGTATGGCTCACAGTCGGCCACCCATTGACTCCACAGCCGTAGATGCGGTTATTTTAACCCACAAACACCTAGACCATTCCAACGACGTTAACGTGATTATTGACGCTATGACTGCCGGTGGTTTTAAGAACAGGGGAGTACTCATGGCTCCAGCTGAGTGTCTGGAAGGTCCGGACCGGATTTTGTTGCCTTACCTGAAAAAGGCGATTAAAGAAATCATCACCCTTGAACCTGAAACATCTTATGAGCTTGGCTGCCTTAAAATTAAAACTTCTGTGCGCCACCGCCATGAAGCAGAAACTTACGGAATTAAATTTTATCTGTCCGGGACGGTTGTGGGGTTTATGGTCGATACCAAAACTTTTCCTGAGTTGGTAAGCAGTTATCGTGATTGTCGTTATCTAGTGATGAATGTGCTGAGAGTCAAAGAAGCGGAAAATGACCATCTGCTTCACCTGACGGTGCCGGAAGCGGTTGAGTTAATCAAGGCCATTAAGCCCCAAAAAGTCTTTCTCACTCACTTCGGTCACACCATGCTTAAAGCCAACCCTTGGCAGGTGGCAGAAAAAATGTCGGAGGAAACAGGGGTGGAGGTGTTGGCGGCTTACGACGGGATGAAGGTTGAACTGGATTGAAACGGACAAAATTTTTCTGGATTTTACTGAAGTTGTCTGGCATAAAAGACAGATGCGATAAACTCTACGAAATTAGTAGGATTTAATCTTGCCAAGATAAAATAAAAAGACTAAACTATTTTAGAAAGATAAAACTTTCACATTAAATTAATAGGAGCGTTTTTAATGAAGG
>JACIYK010000281.1 GCA_014359965.1 Candidatus Aminicenantota bacterium | reverse complement strand
TTCGTATGAGGTTATCTTAACTTTCATGAATATTGGACATTACTATTATTCCAACGGCAACCTCAACCTGGCCATCAATTACTTCTCTCAGGCTTTACCTTTTATCAACGAAGACACGATTCCCCAGGATGTCTTTGATATTTATTATAACCTGGGCGTGGTTTATAACGACACGGGCAACTTTGAAAAAAGTATTGAGTATTTTATCCAGGCTTTATCAATCATCTCTACCGATAAATCCAACCCTTACTTTTCCGCCACTCTAAACAACCTCGGCTTCAGCTACGCCAAAAAGGGGCTGATTTCTGGGCAGAAAGAAGATTTTGACCATGCTCTGGAATATTTTCAGCAAGCCCTGGAAGCCAACGAAAAAAATGGGAATACGGAATTCCAGGTAGTTATCTTAAACAACCTTGGCTCAGTTAAAGCCCACCTGGGAGAAAACTTAGAAGCTCTTTATTATCTTAATAAGGCTCGCAGCCTGGCAGAAAAGCAAAACCTAAAAAATCACCTTTCTTCTATTTACACCAACATCGGCATCATCTACAGCAGGCTGGGTGATTACCAGAATTCCACGCTGTACTATGATAAAGCCATAAACCTGGCTCTCACCGAAAAAGAAAACAAAACCCTCTGGGAAAGCTATCTAGAAAAAGGCAACCTGCTTAAGAAACAGGGTGATTTGCAATCTGCTCGCTTCTACTACCTTAATTCAATAAACATCATAGAGAGCCTGCGCTCTTCTCTGATCTCAGAAGAAGATAAAGCTAATTTTCTAGGCACAGATAAAAGACTTGATGCCTACCATAACCTCATTGACCTCCTGATAAAAGAAAGTCAGGCTACCCAAAACAGGCAGCCGCTGGAAGAAGCCTTTTCCTACCTGGAAAGAGCAAGGGCCAGAGTATTTCTGGAGCAAATAGAAGCCTCTAAATTAGCCGAAAACCAGCCGGCCAACATCAGACTGGTCAACCAGGAAAAAGAATTGATGAGCGACATATCCCGGCTTTTTACTAGTCTACTTTCCCCTGGCCTTTCGGAAAAAGAGCGAGCTTCTACCTTAAAAGAGATTAAAGCACTGGAAAACCACCTGGAAAATTTAAAAAGGCAGATTCGTTCTCAGAACCCGACCTACGCTAAACTCATCTACCCAGAAATTATTAGTTTCCCCCAGGTGCAGAAAGAATTTCTTGATAGAGAAACGGCCATCTTCTCGTTCATGCTCGGCCGGGAAGTCTCCTATGCCCTGGTTCTAACCAGAAAGGGTATCAAAGCTTTCCCCTTGCCGGCTCAGGAAGAACTGAAAAAGAAAGTCATCACTTACCGCCGGGCTATTTCTGACCCGGATAATAAGGATTTTCAGCTTGGACTTGAGCTTTACCACCTTCTGCTCAAGCCAGCTCTCCCAGAAAACATCTCTCGGTTAATCATAGTCCCAGACAACGTGCTTAATCTGCTTCCTTTCGAGGCTCTCAAACCATCCAGTCAGCCAGGAGATTGGTTGATCAATCATTTTAACATAAGTTACACTCCCTCTCTTTCTTCGTTGAAAGAACTTGTTCACTTAGAGAACAGACAGGGGCGGGGAAAACCAGCCAGAACTCTTTTTGCCGTGGGAGATCCTTATTACGGTGAGCTGGAAAACAACGCTTCCCAGATTTCCTCCAGAGATATTTTTCAGGACTTTTATGGATCTTCAGAAATAAGATTTTCCAGGTTAAAATACTCGGCAGACGAAATCAACCGCATTTCCCGGCTTTTTCCTGGTTCCACAGTACTGGAAAGGGACAGGGCCAGTGAGGACCTGGTGAAAAGCGTCAGACTTTCTGATTATCATGTCATCCACCTGGCCGCTCACAGCCTGATTGACGACCAGAAACCAGCTCGTTCCGCTATTATTTTAACTCTTGATAATGACCCTAACGAAGACGGCTTCCTTCAGATGCGGGAAATTCTGAATCTGAAACTTAACGCTGACCTGGTGGTTCTATCTGCCTGCCAGACCGGGCTTGGCCGTTTGATTCGTGGAGAAGGGTTAGAGGGCCTAAGCCAGGCCTTTTTCTTTGCCGGCGCCTCTTCTGTTCTAACCAGTCTCTGGGCCATCAACGACCAGGTTTCCTCTCAGTTCATGGAAAGATTTTATTTATATTTAAAATCCTCAAACACCGTGAGCGATGCTCTAAGAAAAGCCAAGCTGGAAATGATTAGCTCTTCGGTAGTCTCTCATCCCTGCTATTGGGCGCCTTTTATCCTGTACGGAAACGGTCAGATTAAAATTATCCGGTCGCTTGGTAATGACTACCTCCTGGTAATTGCTCTGACTATGGC
>JACIYK010000280.1 GCA_014359965.1 Candidatus Aminicenantota bacterium | reverse complement strand
ATTCTAAGGAAATTATGGAAAAGAGGGTGATCAAACACCATTTTGTTTCAGGCTATGGTTCGTTCATTTACTGGATGAGGCCCAATGGCCAGGGTTCAATTTTAGTGATGGTTCCTGATAAAAATACCAAGCTGGAATATTTTGATTTTACTGACCAGGTAAGAGATGTAGCTCGTTACTTTTATTGTTATATACATTCAGCCATTAAAGGCGGGTTGGAGACCAGAGGAACCTGGAGACAGCCACATACAAATTTTGAACTAAGTCCTGCTGGTTCTACTGAAAGTCAATTGACTTATGGGTTTTTTTTGAGGTGGGCAAAGGACATCAATTCTGTTCGAGACATTATTTATGAAAGTGGTCTTTATGATATTAGGGTTATTCCTGGTATGACCGTTCCTGTTGACCTTAAAGCCCGTTTAGCGATAAGGTCGAAAACGAACCCAGTTCTTCTGCCTGAATTCCCAGAACTTACAGAAATAAAATATTTAGGAATGAAACAGTCAGATACTCGTCTTTATGAATTGAATTTTAAAAAACTGGGAGAAAATTATGTGATCCTGATGGATGAAGGTGGCAGAAAGACCTATCTCGAATTTTTTGTAACCGAGCCTTTAGAAACGCTGATAAAAAAGCGAGCTGCTTTTCTTGTCTCTCACCAGCAGCATCGAAGTCCTGATAAATGGTACAATGGACTTTTTTCTCAATGGGATATGAGGAACAGCGTCTTGAGAAGCCCTGATGATACCGATGGTTTTGACGGCTGGTGGGGTTATGTTATTGCCTGTGATGATCCGGTTTTGGGTAAGGCGCCTTTTATCGCTTTGAAAAATATTATTTATCCCGAGCCTAGAGAAATAGAGGCGGTTGAATATTATTTGAAAAATTACGTCTGGGGCAAACTGCAAAGAACAGACCGGGAACATCCTTATCCTTTTGGTATATACGGAGTGCCTAACTGGTTTGAAAATCGCAATTCTATCTGGGGTTTTGATTCTAACGGCAAAGGGCAGGAACACATCTGGCGTACCTTTGATTATCCTCACCTCATAGCGCTTTATTTTTATATGTATCAGATATGTGAGCGTTATCCGGAGTTAGCGCATTACCTCTCTAAGAAAGAATATCTGGAGAGAGCTTATGGCACAGCCCGGGCCTACTTTGAATATCCAAGCAAAATCAACCCTTGGTATGAAGTTTATAAGTGGGGTTGTTACAACGAGTTGATTATACCTGATTTGATTAAGGCTCTGGAAAAAGAAGGTTTTGCTGAGCAGGCTTCTTGGCTAAGACAAGAATGGGAGAAAAAGGTCAAGTATTTTATATACGATGACCCATATCCTTTCCGCTCTGAATATAGCTTTGATACCACAGCCTTTGAGTCCAGTTATGCTTTTGGTAAATATGCCTGGTTAAATCCGCTGAAGCCGGATAAAAATCTCTGGTATGATAAAAAGAAACGGCTCTGGTATTCTCATCCAGTCATAAAACCAGAAGATGTCCGCGATTATTTAGAAAGGCAATTGAAAGCAAATTTGGCCTGTCGTGGTCTGATAGAGCCAACTTTTTATCATCTTGGTAGCGATATACGTGGGGAAAGCGGCCGTTATCAATTAAGTTATATGTCACAGATGGGTGGTTGGGCTATTCTGGACCAGGCCCTTAATTTTGAAGAAGATCCATTCGAACTGGTCAGGTTGGGTTATGCTTCTTATTTGAGTTCCTGGGCTTTAATGAACACGGGTACACCTGAGACTAATTATGGATATTGGTATCCCGGAAAAGAAAATGATGGAGCTTCCGGCTGGGCCTTCGAACCAAGAAAATATGGTAGCATCTGGATTAGAAAAGAAATGGGACGTGGTGTCTGGTTTTATGATGGAGAGATAGACCTCGGTTATACGGGAGCCTTGCGGACGGCAGCTACAATAGCGATGGATGATCCGATTTTTGGCCTGGTAGCTTTGGGAGCGAAGCTAGAAAAAAAAGGAAAGGGTCTTGAAATTGTTCCTCGGGATGGAACAAGACAGAAATTTTATTTTATAAATAAAAATAAAGAACGTCTGGTTGTTAAATTGGACGGGGTTAGATTTAGGCAGAACGAAGCTATAGTTTTGTATCCTAATGAATTTTCTGTTAAATTTAAAACGGAAAGAAATTTCTTTAATGAGAAAGAGTGCAATATAAAACTGAAGAGCACTGTGGGTGGGGAATATGAAGTTATTGTTGATCAGAAAAAAATCTCAGAAATTAGTCTGAAAAAAAATCAAGAAAAAGACCTGAAATTAATTATTTCAAAAAAAGAAGCTTTAGTTGAAATAAGAAAAATT
>JACIYK010000028.1 GCA_014359965.1 Candidatus Aminicenantota bacterium | reverse complement strand
CCAAGGGCTATGAAAAGCACTAAATATTGTCTTTTCAAACATTTTTTTGCTTTCATGATAGCACAAAAGCCCGCCTGGCTGAATCCTGTGCCTTTAATTTAGGAAAAGGAGTAAAGAATGGTCAAGACCAGCAAAATTTCCAGGATAAAAAAAAGAGATGGGACGATTGTGGATTTTACTCAGGAAAAAATTACCAACGCCATTTACAAGGCCATGCAGTCTCAGGGACTGGACGATGTTTTGGCCGCTCAGCATGTTTCTGACATAGTGGTCTTCGTCCTGGAAGAAAAATTTGGTGGTTATACTATCCCTTCTGTAGAGCAGATACAGGACATAGTGGAAATGGTCTTGATGAAGCAGGGCTATCATGAGGTGGCCAAGGCTTACATTCTTTACCGGGAAAAACATAAGGCTATCAGAGAAGCAAAGCAAACCGGGATTAATCTGGAACGGTTGATTAAAGATTACATTAACGACCACGACTGGAAGGTCAGGGAGAACAGCAACGAGGGGCAGGTTAGCTTTTCTGGGTTAAACGCCAGGATTTCTGGCGAGGTGCTGGCTAATTTTGCCCTCAACAACATGTACTCAGAAAGAATCAAAAAAGCCCACCTGGAAGGTGAATTCCATATTCATGACCTCTCTTATCCGATAGTAGGCTATTGTGCTGGCTGGTCTATGGAAAACCTTCTGCGCAAGGGCTTTGGCCATGTGCCCAACCAGGTTCATTCCTATCCGGCCAGACATCTGGAAACTGCTACCCTGCATATGGTCAATTACATCGGGACTATGCAGGCTGAGTTTGCTGGTGCCCAGGCTTTTTCCAGCGTGGATACTTTTCTGGCACCTTTTGTCAGGGCTGATAACCTAAGTTATGAAGAGGTGAAACAGGACATCCAGAAGTTGATTTTTGGCTTGAACGTGCCCTCTCGCTGGGGCTGGCAGACTCCCTTTTCCAACCTGACCTTTGACCTGACGGTGCCTGAAGACCTGAAGGAGAAGAAAGTCATTGTGGGCGGGGTAGAACTGGATTCTTGTTACGGTGATTACCAGAAAGAAATGGATATGATTAACCAGGCCTTTCTGGAGTTGATGTTGGAAGGTGACCAGAAAGGTCGGGTCTTCACTTTCCCCATTCCGACTTACAACATTACTAAGGATTTTGACTGGGATGGCCCGATTGCCAGGTTGCTTTTTGAAGCTACGGCCAAGTATGGCATTCCCTATTTTCAGAACTACGTTGGTACCAATCTCAACCCCGGCGATATCAGGGCTATGTGTTGCCGTCTGAACCTGGATATGAGGGAGCTCAAGCGCCGCCCGGGTAATATGTGGGGAGCTGGCGAGCAAACCGGTTCTATTGGTGTGGTTACCATCAACCTTAACCGCATCGGCTACGAAGCCCAGTCCAGAGAGGAATTTTTTGCTAAATTGAAAGAAATGATGATCCTGGCCAAAGAAGCCCTGGAGACAAAAAGGGAAGTGGTTAACAACATGCTGGAACGGGGACTGATGCCCTACACCAAAGTTTACCTAGGCCATTTTGAAAATCATTTCTCCACCATTGGCATCTGCGGAATGCATGAAGCCTGCATGAATTTCCTGAAAAAGGGGATTGCCACGCCTGAAGGCAGAGAATTTGCCATTGAAACGCTGCTGTTCATGCGTGAGGTGCTCAGAGATTTTCAGGAAGAAACCGGCCATCTTTACAACCTGGAAGCCTCGCCGGCTGAATCTACCTCCTATCGCCTGGCCAGGCTTGACCGGGAAAAGTATAAAAATATTTATACTTCCGGAACAGAGAAACATCCGTACCTGACCAATTCTACACAGCTCAACGTGGATGCTACCAGGGATATTTTTGAGGCTTTAAGGCATCAGGAAGATATTCAATCACTTTACACCGGTGGCACCATTTTCCATGCCTTTCTGCCTGAAGCCATTGACTGGAAGACCTGCCGTCGTCTGGTGCAAAAGATAGCCGAGACCAAAATACCTTATTACAGCATTACACCCACTTTCAGCGTCTGCGAGAACCATGGTTATATCCGGGGTCATCATGAAACCTGTCCTGAATGCGGAAAAGAGACTGAAGTCTATTCCAGAATCGTTGGCTACCTGAGACCGGTAAAGACCTGGAACGATGGCAAACAGCAGGAATTCCGGGAAAGGGTCACCTACTCCAAAATTGATTAAAAAATTGCTATAATCGTTAAAAATTTTTCTAATTTATTTAAGAATTTTGGGAAGAGGTGGTAAGAATGAACTATGTAGTCTTTACGTTGCCTAATTGTTCAAAATGCGAAAAACTCAAAGAATTGTTGAAAAACAAAGGACTGAAGCACAAAGAATTTGATGTCAGTACCAAAGAAGGAAAGGCTAAAATCAGGGATTACATTAAAATTCTGCGGCGAGACAACACCGGGGCCATTATCATTCCCACCTTGATTGTTGAGGAAAAGGGCATGGCCACGGCCGTACTGAACTCGGCCGAGGAGCTTGACCTGTGGTTGAAATCAAGGGTATAGAAAAATTTGCCTCCAAAGATTTTCCGGGGCGGATTTCCTCTACAGTTTTCCTGGCCGGTTGTAATTTCCGCTGCCCTTTCTGTCATAATGCAGACCTGGTTCTGAGGCCGGAAACCATTCAAACCATAGACCTTAATTTTTTTCTGAGCTATCTGGATTCCAGAAAGGGCTGGCTTGATGGGATTTGTCTGAGTGGTGGTGAGCCGCTTCTGCATGAGGAAGTAGAAGTGCTGGCCCGGATTATTAAAGACCGCGGCTACCAACTCAAGATAGACACCAATGGTTCTTTTCCTGAAAGGCTGGAATACCTTATCAGTCAGGGGTTGGTGGATGCTGTGGCCATGGACATTAAGGGTCCGCTGGAGCGATACCCGGAAATTGTCAGGGCGCGGGTAGAGATGAAAAAAATTACCCGCAGTGTGGAGATCATCCGTCACTCTAACCTTGAATATACTTTTCGAACAACGGTTGTTCCCGGGTTAATTGACGGTGAAGACCTGCTGAAAATAGCTGAGTGGCTTAAAGGCGCGCAGTTGTTCCAGCTCCAGCAGTTTTTTCCCCACAACACCCTGGACCCAGCTTTTCTCAAGGTTGAACCATATCCAGTCTCTGATTTAGGACAATGGCAGGAAAAGCTAAAGCCTTATTTTGCTGAGGTAATTATTGAAGGTATTTAAAAATTTGATTCGGGAGACAGAGCATGAAAATAGCTGTCAAAAAGATGGTGCCTGAAGCCAGAGTTCCAGTGTATCATCATGAGGGCGATGCAGGCATGGATTTATTTTCCTGCGTGCAGATGGTTATCAAGCCAGGCGAAACGGCGGCGGTGCCCACAGGTCTGCAGATGGCCATACCTTTTGGTTATGTTGGGCTAATCTGGGACAAGAGTGGAATTGCCCTTAAAGGTATCCACCGCCTGGCAGGAGTAGTGGACGCCGGTTACCGCGGGGAAGTCAGGGTGGTGCTGACCAATCTCAGTCAGGAGCCGTTTGAAATTAAGCCGGGTATGAAGATTGCCCAGATGCTGGTGCAGCCAGTGGAATCTCCGGAAATAGTGGAGGTGGAGGAACTGGAGAAGACCAGCCGTGGGGAAGGTGGCTTTGGTTCTACCGGCCTGTTCTGATTTTTTAAGCTAAAATTAAAATTTTAGGGCAAAATTTTATTGCTAAATTCGTTAAGAGTGTGGTCGTTAGGGGGCAATTGTCAGCTTTATCTTTTTTCATAACAAAAATATGCGATCTCAGTGAATCTTGAAATTTATAGGTTTTTATTTTCGCCCTGCGCTTTAAAAAGCCACAACCGCCGCATTTTAAAAATCCTTATTATCCCCAACGAAAGCTCGGAAAGGAGAAAAGAAGGCTGAGAATCTACGATAAAAAATGTTTGAAAGGCTACGCTTTTCAAAATGAAGCTCTGTACTGAAGGCTTGGAAGTCGACGCTTTTTACCGATAGGCCAATATGTGAACTTATTAAATTTTTTTGTCATAAACTTCTTAATAGTCAGAATAATAGCCAGAATAATAGTTTGATTAAATCATCAAAATAGTTGTTTGTTAAATCACGGTAATTAAGCGGGAAGGCCTAAAAGAATCAGAGAAGAATTGATTTAAAGTCAAGAAAAAATATTCTCCGGCCGAGGCTTACTGATACTTGCCCATGATGTAGTTTTGCAGGTGCTCAATGGTGATTTTCTGCGAAGAAATGATAGATTTTACAACATCACCTATGGAGATCACTCCCACCAGCTTGTTGTTTTCCATAACTGGTAGATGCCGCACCCGTTTTTCTGTCATCAGAGCCATACATTCTTCGGCCGTGCAGTCTGGGTTGATGAAGTAAACCTGTGGAGTCATGATGTCTTTAACCGGTGTGTCCAGAGAAGTTTTGCCTTTTAGAACTACTTTTCTGGCATAATCTCTTTCAGAAACTATGCCCACCACCTGGTCATTTTCTACCACCACCAGGGCACCGATGTCTTTTTCAGCCAGAATCATTAAAGCTTTATACACCGTTTCATCCGGTCCTATGGTCCAGACCTGGTGGCCCTTTTCTTCCAGTATTTGTCTGACAGTGGTCATTCTTCCTCCTTAAAAAAATAAATGGTCAGAATTACCAGAGAAAAAAACGACTCAACCTCATTCTTTTTATAATCAGCCTTCCTTTGCTCATTTAAATATATAACTAATACCAGAAGTTATGTCAAATTCTGCTAGCTGGTAAGTCAAGGAGTCGTTAATCAAAATAGCCGGTCAGGTCGTCGCGGTTTAGTTTCTGCTCCAGAGCCGTGCGAGCTACAGCTCTGGCCACCTGACGGTGCAGCCCTTTATCCAGCGGGTTGGGCACGATTTCTCCAGCAGGAGCGTATTCAGCAATGGCTCTGGCGGCAGCTAACAGCATTTCCCTGGTTATGCGCGGCACGTTGGCGTCTACTGCTCCACGAAAGATGCCCGGAAAACCGAGAATGTTGTTTATCACCTTGCCATCGGCAGCAAAAGCCGCTCCAGCTTCTCTGGCCACTTCTGGTTCAATTTCCGGGTTGGGGTTGGAAAGAGCCAGGATAATCTGACCAGGACGGACCATTTCTTTTTTTATCAGGCCAGGTACCCCAGTAGTGGCAATAACAACGTCGCAAGTGGCCATGATTTCTTTAAGGTCAGAGATATAACCATCAGCAGATTTTAAACGTTCATTGGCTTCTGGGTTGATATCAGAACCGTAAACCGGTTTATTCAAGAAGAACATTAGCATTTTGGAAATAGCCAGTCCCGCGGCTCCCAGGCCGATGATGCCAAGGCGGCAATTTTTTAAATCCTTACCGGTCTGGCGGGAAATGTTCAGCAACGCAGCCGTAACCACGCAGGCTGTGCCGTGCTGGTCATCATGCATCACCGGGATGTCTATTTTTTCCTGAATTTTTTCTTCTATGTAAAAACATCGGGGAGCAGAGATGTCTTCCAGCTGAATAGCGCTAAAAGTGGGAGCAATGTTGACTACAGTTTGAATGATTTTTTCCGGGTCCTTTGTCTCTAGCAAAATAGGCATAGCGGAAAGGCCGGTCAGAGTTTCCATCAAGCTGGCCTTACCTTCCATTACCGGCATGGCTGCTAAGGGCCCCACATCTCCCAGTCCCAGCACTGCGCTGCCGTCAGTGACGATGGCCACCAGATGTCTGATGGCTGTGTAGCGGCGGGCCAGGCCTGGGTTTTTCTTGATAAGCAGACTGACTTCGGCCACGCCTGGAGTGTATACTTTTCGCAGTACGCTGATATTGTTTATCTCATACCGGCTGCGGATAGCAATTTTCCCGCCCTGGTGCATTTCCAGAACCTCATCCCGGACCTCCAGTAATTCAGCCTGGGGGTAGGATTGAACAGCTTTGATCACCCGCTCCAGGTGCTGCTCATCGTCTACGAAAATAGTGATGTCCCGAATCATGTAGTTGGTGCCCATGTGGATGATTTTAATTTCCCCCACATAGGCTTTTTCAGCACCGATAACAGAAAGCAGTGCACCAAAAACTCCTGGTTTCTGCTGCAGGCGGCATCTTAAGGTTCTGACTAACTTATCTTCCCACCACATCATTTCACTCCTTGAAAAAATTATCAGGAAATTTACATTGGCAGTTAATTATATAACTTTCTGAGTCTGTTTGTAAGGCAGGAAGAAAGGAACAAAAAATTTTTCCGGGCCTTAAGAGGAAATTTTCAGAGAAAAGAAAAATCAGGTTAAATTTTTGTCCGGGCCGGACTGGAATACCCCAGCGGCTACCAGAGTTTGGCTTTTATAATTGCTTTGGCTCTGTTTTCAGAATAAAATCAATACTAAAATAGCAAAATGCCGTTAAAGGAACAGACCACGGTTATTTTCTCTTTTTGATCATCATTTCTCGGGCCAGTCTAAACTCTAAGACTTTCGGCAGGAAAAGTAAAAATAGAAAATAGGAATAACCAGAAAAATAAAAATAGCTGAAGTGCTCAGACCACCGAGAGTGGCTAGTGCCAGAGTGGACCAGATCTGTCGCTGGCCACTATCAAGCTGAATAAGAAGGAGCGGTAGCATACCAAAAACCGTGGTAAAAGTGGTCATAAACACTGGACGGACTCTTTCTTCAGAGCCCTTGATGATGGCTTCTGCCAGCGGAAGCTCTGATTGCCGCCGGGTCAGGTTGATGTGGTCCACCAGGATGATGGAATTGTTGACCACAATTCCGGCCAGAAGAATAAGACCGATATAAGCTGAGGAATCGAAAGGATAACCAGCGATAACAAAGGCTAAGAAAACACCTATCAGCGAGAGCGGCACTGCCAGCATGACGATAAAAGGCTGAACCAGCGATTCATAAAACGAGGCCAAAATCATGTAGATGATAATCAAAGCGGCCAGTAGTCCCAGGGCTAACTGGGTTTTTTCTTTTTGGGTCAGGAGAAAAGAATATTCAAGAGTTGCTGAAAAACCGGGCGGCAGGCTTAAGCTGGAAAAAATAGCTTTTCGGTAATTCTCCGCGGCCTTGTAAGGACCCTTAAATTCCCACATAACTGTCATCTGAAACTGCTGGTTTTCCCGGTAGATGGCGCCTGGTATCTCTTTTTCTTCTACCGTGACCAGGTCCTTTATTCTCAGATGTTCGCCGGAAGGGGTGCGGAGCAGAGTTTGCAGCAGTTCAGAGAGGTCCATTTGCTCGGCCTCGGGAAATTTGATTTCCAGGGCCATTTCTTTTCCGGAGATTACCGTTTTGATTGGTATCCCGAACGTTCCGCGCAGCAAGCTCTGCATCTGGTAGAAGAGGAAGTTGGGGTCCAGGTCAAACTTTTTCAGAGCTTCCGGCTTAATCTTCAGCACGTATTCTGTGGTCTCGGTACTTCCCCAGTAATACTGGCTGGTGATGGCTTTTATTTCTCCCACCCGGGGATTTTTTCGCAACCGGATCTGGAGGTCTTCGGCTATTTCCTGTAGCTTTTTGAGATTATAACCGTAGAGTCTGATGTATGAATCAAGAAAACGGCCAGCGCTCATGGAGGAATAATAACCCTGCGGATCAAAACCATAAACACCGATGCTAACACCGGCAAAATTGGTAGCCAGACGAATAAGCTCATCTTTTAGGATGTAAGGATGAGCTGAGCGCTCAATTTGCGGCGGAAAAGTTATGTTCAGGAGGCCGCGTTCGCTTAGCACCTGAGCTTCTACTTGTTTCGGGCAGGGGTAGGCGAGTGCTTTTTCCTCGAATTTTCTGACCAGTTCATCGGTGTTTTCAATTCTGGTGCCGGCGGGCGTGGCAATGGAGACGGTAAGTCTATCTCTTGAATACCAGCGGAAAAACTCACCGATGACCACATTTTTGCGGAAGAGTTTGTAGCTGCCGAAGCCGATCAGCACCACCACGAGAAGAATTTCCACGGGATGTTTTAAGCTAAAGGAAATGAGTTTTTCAAAGATTAAGAGGGGTCGGCTCTTTTCTTTCTTTTTTCTGACAAAAAGAAGCCTGGGGCTTAGGGCGGGAATCAGAGAAAAAGACACCAGAAGTGAAGTCAGCAAAGCTATGGACATAACCAGGCCCAGCGGCAAGTAGTAAACGCGCAATCGACCCTGGAAAAAAGGAAAGCAGAAAAACACACTCACCGTGGTCAGAGTGGAGGCCAGAACCGGGATAAATACTTCTTTGGCTCCGCGATAAGCGGCTTCTTGCGGCTCAAGGCCTGTTTCCCGCAAGCGGAGGATGTTTTCAAAGACCACGATAGCGTTGTCTACAAACATACCGAAGCCTAGAGCCATGGCGCCCAGGGTCAGCATGTTCATGGGAATTTTAAAGAGATAAATAAAATTGAAGGAGATGATGGCTGAAAAGGCGACAGAAGATAAAATCAACAGCGATGGCGCCAGCTTCCGAATGACGACATAGATGATGATAAAGATGACAAAGGTAACGGTTATGGCCAAAAGGTAGAGATGCTGGAGGTTGCGTCTGACTTCCTGACTTTCGTCATCGACTACCCGAAAAACAAAGTCAGGCGGTAAAATTTTTTTCACCGCTTCCAAACGTTTCTTAACTTCGCCGGCCACCTTCAGGGTATTACGGCCTTTTTCTTTAAGCACCCGAAGCATCAGTGTCGGCTGGCCGTTTATACGGTTGAGGTGATAGATATCAGCGTATTCCACTGACACTTTGGCCAGGTCTTTGATTTTGACTGGCACGCCACCCTGGTTCACTACGATAATTTCTTCTATTTCTTTCAGGTTCTTGGGATTGGTACTAATTCTTAAAAGATATTCTTCATTTCCCTTTAGAATTCGAGCTGAAGGGTAGGTGGTCAGGTGCTGGTTCAGGGCGTAGATTATCAGATAAGGATGAAGTCCCAGGTCTTTTAACTTTTTTTGATCAAGCGTCAGACGGATATTTTGCTCTGAACCGCCGCTGACTTCAACTCTGGATACGCCGAGAACCGCGCCCAGGCTGTTTTCCAGCTTATCCTTAACTATTTCTCTGAGTGTTTGCAGTTGATAATTCCCTGAGATGGTGTAGGTCAGAAAAGGTCGGACACGGAAATCTTCCGGCACGTAAGGTTCAACCACCGGCTTTACGCCGTAGGGAAGCTGCGGTTGCACCCGGCCAAGGGCTTCTCTTAAAGCCAGGTTAGCAAACTCCAGGTTTATCTTTGGGTCAAACTCCAGAGTGATTCGTGAAACACCGATGTCAGAAGTTGAGGATATTTTCCGCACGCCTTTGACGGATAAAGCAGTTTCTTCCAGCAGGGAAGTAACCTGGGTTTGCATGATTTCCGGAGAAGCTCCAGGCCAGGAAGCGATGATGTCCACCTGAGGATAATCTTCCTGAGGAGCTAATTCAATGGGAATATGAAGGAGCGAATAAACGCCCAGCGAAAGAAGGGCGAGGTAAATCATCAAGGTGGCTACCGGACGTTCAATGAAAATTTTCATAGCTCAATTTTCATGTTGCAGGTTCACTTTTCCCTTTAGTTTCCAGCTTTCTACAAATTCGTAAAGGTCAGGAATAAGAATTAGGGTTAGGAAAAGTGAAGAAAGTAACCCTCCAATCACAGCCAGAGCTAGAGGACGAAGCAATTCTGCTCCCCGGCCGAGCCCCAGGGCCATTGGTATCAAACCAGCTACTGTGCTAAGGGTGGACATCATGATGGGCCTCAGTCGGACCTGGCTTCCCTGGAGCACTGCTTCTCTGAGGTTTTTGCCCTCGCGACGTAGCTGGTTTATGTAGTCTATCTCCACGATGGCATTATCCACGACTACACCAATAAGCACTATGGTACCGATGATAGACATGGCGTTAATACTCTGGCCAGTAAGAAATAGGATAAGAATAGTGCCCACCAGACCCATTGGCACAGTAAACATGATCAGGAAAGGATGCAGCAGTGATTCGAATTGAGCGGCCATAATCATGTAGATCAAGACTACTGCTAGGAGAAAGGCTAAAAGAAGCGAACGAAAGCTGGCGGCCATTTCTTCTCTTTCTCCGCCAAAAACGATACGATAATCAGCGGGCAGGTTAAATTTCTGGATAAGCTGTTGAATGGCGGGCAGCACCTGGCTCATTTTTTTGCCCTTTATGGTAGCAGTTAAAATTATTTCTCTTTCCTGGTTTTCCCGTCTGATTTCATTGGGTCCCTTGCTTACCTGGTAACTCACGATTTCCCTGACCGGAATAAGCGACTTTCCCACCGGGATGAAGGAATCCATTACTGCTTCCACTGAGCGACGGGCCTCTTCTTCTAAGACCACTCGAACGTCGTATTTTTTCTCCAGTTCCCGGAACTTGGTGGCTACCTCCCCCCTGGTGGCCTGAACCAGGAAATTGGCCACCTGAGCGGGGGACAGATTGGGATATTTTTCCATGGCCTGCTGGTTTATTTTAAGCAAAAGCTGGGGCTTTCCCTGTTGCAGGCTGAGGTTGACGTCAGCTATGCCTGGTATGGTTTTAAGCTGATTGACAAAATTGGTGCCGATTTCTCTCAACCGGTCGAGGTCCTGTCCCTTTACTTTTAAAGTTATAACTCCTGGTGCCAGAGCCAGAAATTCGCCCAGGGTGCTCTGCGCTCGGTTAACTGAGTGTTTAAGGCCGTGGAAGGTACTTAGATATTTTCTGGTTTCACCCATTAGGTTTTCCAGGTGGCGGCTGCTCGTGGTTTCAACGGTAACTTCAGCGGAATTGACGGAAATGTCCGGTCTGACGGCTTCGGTGCTGGAAATCAAACCTACCTGGGAAAATATCCTCTGGCATTCCGGTTTCTGCTTTAACCAGTGTTCAAGCCTTGAGACTATTTCTTCTGTCTGCTCAAAAGAAAATTCTTCTGGTGTCTTAAGGTTGATGACATAAGTAGTTGTCCGGAGAGGGGGCATCAGCTCCTGCGGCAGAAAAGCTCCCAGGATGAACACCAGTAGGAAAAATATCAGGCTCAGTTTGAAAACCTGGCTCTTGTGCTCAAGCGACCAGGACAATAACTGGTAATGTTTTTTGGCAAACCGGTCATAATAAAGGTTGAAGGTGCGGAAGACCCACCTGACCAGTGGATTAAAAGGCCTGGAAACAACCCTTAAAAAAAATGTTATAAATCTAAAAGTATAATGACCGACAGTAACCAGGCAGAAGATGAAAAAATTTATCAGATTATAAACGATAAATTTAAACCCGAGCCAGGGATAGAGCAGGAAGTTTATCTTTTTGAGATTAACCTGAAGCTTTTTGCCGGTCAGGAGCTGGAAACGGCGGGAGCTCAGGCCTGACTCTGGCCTGGAAAATTCCCTGGAATCTAGCATCGGCAACAGCGTGACAGAAACGAGAAGAGCGGACAACAGGGTAAAAGTGACAGTCAGGGCTGTATCTTTGAAAAGTTGTCCGGCCACTCCTTTTACATAAATCACCGGCAGGAAAACCACGATAGTGGTCATGATAGAAGCTGTGATAGCGTTGATGACTTCGTTAGTGCCTGCTTCTGCCGCTTCTTTAAGGGATTTTCCCAGTTGTTTATGGCGATAGATGCTCTCGGATACAACCACGGCCGTATCGTCAAGCATACCCACCCCCAGGGCCAAACCACCCAGCGACATCAGGTTAAGGGTTATTTTTTTCAGGAACAGCAGGTTAAAGGCGCCGATGATAGAAATTGGGATGACGGTGGCAATAACCAGAGGTACTCTCCACTCCTGGAGAAAAATCAGCAGGGTCAGGAAAGCCAGGAAAGCGCCTTCAATGACTTCTTCCTTGGCCGTGCTGATAGCTTCTTTGATGTAGCCGGCCTGTTCGGAGATTATTTCCAGGTTAAGCCCGGGGTTTTCTTTTTTTATCTCGGCGATTACTTTGTGGGCGGCCTCAGTGACTTTGACTGTGTTCGCTCCGAATTCTTTTCGGACTAGCAATCCTATGCTTTCCTGGCCGTTTAACCTGGTGGTGCCTTCTCGCTCTTTTATGGTGTCCACCACCTTTCCCAGGTGCCTGACCAGAATCAAACCGCGCTCACCAGTGAATTTTACTGGGATGTTTTCAATTTCTTTGACTTGTTCAAATTCTCCAGTCACGCGCAGTGAATAGACAAATTTTCCTTTTCTGATTATGCCGCCCTGGAGACTGCGGTTAAAAGCAGCAATTTTCTGACCTACTTCCTCAATCTGCAGGCCAAAGCTGGCCAGTTTTTCCGGGTCAATTTCTACCCGGATTTCTCTTTCCACTCCACCGGTTATTTCCACCGCCGCCAGGCCATCAACTTGCTCTAATCTTGGTTTTATCAACTCCTCAGCTAACTCTTTAAGCTCCAGGAGTTTTCGCTCACCGGTCAGGGCCAAGGTCATGATAGGCTGGCTCTGGGGGTCCAGAGCGATGATGATGGGCTTGTCGCAGCCTTCTGGCAGGGTATCCCGGGCTGAGTCCAGACGTTCTCTCACGTGGAGCAGGGCAAAATCCATGTCTGTACCCCAGGAAAATTCCACGGTCAGAAAAGAAAAACCTTCCTTGGAAACGGATTCAACTTTTCTCAGCCCCGGTATCCGGCTGAGGGAGGTTTCTAGCGGCACGGTTACCAGTTTTTCTACTTCTTCTGGAGCCACGCCTGGATACTGAGTAATAACCGAAAGGCGAGGGTAACTTATGGAAGGTAAAAGGTCCACGCTCAACTGAGAAAGAGAAACCAAGCCCATCAGGATGATGGCCAGGTAAAACATGACCGTGGTCACCGGCCGGTTGATGGAAAATCTTGCCAGGTTCATAGCTTTATCCGCGGCTGGGCTATTCTATGATGCGGACAGGGGAGTCGTGAGCCAGAGTCAGATGCCCTTCAACAATGACCGGCTCTCCTTCTTTTACCCCTTCCAGGATTTCTACGTACTGTTCATTCTCTTCACCTGTCTGAACATAGCGCCACTTGGCCAGTTCGTTTTCCACGACAAAAACCAGAGGTCGTCCGCCACGCACGAGCAGTGCTGATTGAGGCACCAGAAGACGGTGCGGAAAGATTTCAGAAACTATCTGGACTTCAGCGTGCATGCCGGGTTTGATTTCCCCCGTGGGGTTATCAAGGGAAATGAAAACACTGCAGGTTTTTTCTTCCGGGTTAACCAGAGGGCTGATGGCCACAACCCGACCTTTAAATACCCGGCCGGGGTAAGCACTCAGATAAACGTCTGCTTCTCTTCCTTCTTTCACTTTGGCTACTTCAGTTTCCAGCACTTTAGCTTCCAGCTGGACGCGGCTGATATCAACCAGGGTAAAAAGCTCGCGTCCAGCTTCAATGGTTTCGCCCTTGGTTACTTTAACCTGAGTAATTAGGCCCGAAAAAGGGGCTTTGATTTTAGTTTTCTCCAGCTCCATCCTGGCAATTTTTAGGTTGACCTCAGCTTGAGTCAGGCCCTTGGAGGAAGCTATGATTTCCTCTCTTTTCAGCCCGCTGCCAATCAGGGCTAATTCATAATTGCGCCGGGCTCTGTCCAATTCAGTCTGGCTTATCAGCCCATCTTTAAAAGCCTTTTCAGCTTTAGCCAGTTCTTCTTCCGCTTTCTTCAGGTTAAGTATATCTTCGGTATTTTTTGGCCCGGCTTCTGCTTCAAACATTTTATCCAGGAGAAGCTCAGAAAGAGCTTTTAACCGGGCGGCTTCCTCCTGTTCAACACGCAGGCGGTAGGGGGTATCATCTAATTCGGCCAGGATTTCGCCAGATTGGACACGTTTTCCTTCTTGGACATGAAGTTTTTTGAGTGTACCTTGGACCTCGGCCTTAATCACCACTTTTTTATCGGTAAAAACTTCAGCAGGCGATTTAATTCTTTTTTCCAGGTCACCGACCGTGGCTTTGGCTACTTTCACGGACAGGGGGGTGGAGGTGGTTTCTGCCTGGGCAGGGGCAGTGTTAGCTGTGCTATGAGCTGAAGCTCTGGACCTGGTATTTTTCTGGTAATGCCAGAAAGAAATTATGGCCAGAGCACAAATTATCAAAAAGACAATCAAAAATTTAGAAAACAGTTTTTTTGAACCCATTTGCTTACCTTTTTTCTCTTATATTTAAAATGACGTAAAAAGTCAAAAAATTTATCATGGGCCATAAATTTTTTTATCTGTTTTTTGAATTCATAAAACAGAAAGAAAAGAAAGACATTCGGGCCAATAAAGGCTATAATAATTCTCTCTGGCTGGGCAGTTAAAAGACTTTTACCTGTCGGGGAATTTAAATTATTTCTGCATCTATTTAGTTTGGCTCAAGTTTTATATAATTAATTAACATCGATTTGCTGGTAAGTGATAAACATGGTAAGAAAAATCTTTAAAAAACAAAAGGCAGGTGAAAAAATGCAAAGTGGCTTTACCGATTTATTAAAGGGTAAAAGAACAATTTTATTAATATTAACCTTTCTGTTGATGTCTATAGGTGGGATGGCCACAAAAAAAGAAACAGCAGAACCTCCTGCTCGACAGTCCATCGGTCAGAATTTAAGTATCAAAGGTTTTTCTGTACCTTTTATTCCCAATGAAGGTCAGTGGGACAGTCGGGCTAAATTCAGGGCTTCACTTCTGCATGGTAACTTTTGGGTGACACAAAGAGAGTTGGTTTATTCATTGTCTTCTGTTGTTGCTGAAAATGACCAGACCGTGGCGAATGATATGTCCCTGGAAGAAAAGCCGAAGAACCTGCCGGCAGAGAATAGGCTTGTAAAGAACCTGGTCTTTCAAGAAATTTTTCTTGATAAATATTTTCAACCCGTAGAGTTTAAGCCTGCAGGACTAGAAAGTGCCAGGACCAGAGTTTCCTGGTTCAGGGGGCAAATGTCTGATTTGTGGAAAGAAAGTCTCAGCAGCTTTCAGACCATTTCTCTTGGTGAGGTTTATCCTGGAATTGAAGTGCAGCTTAAAGCATCTTCTGGCAACATAGAAAAGATTTTTTACCTGAAACCTGGTGCTTCTGTGAAGGATCTGAGAGTTAAGGTCTCTGGTGTCAGTAAACTGGCAATTAATAAGAATGGTGAACTAGTGCTCGTCAGCGAAGCAGGAATTCTTCACATGAGAAAACCTCTGGGGTATCAGGAGGTGGCCGGGAAAAAGAAGTCAGTGGAGGTAGCCTACAGCTTGCTGGGTCCTGATTCCTATGGCTTTGAAATAAAAGGGAAACACGACCCTAAAAAAGTACTGATAATTGACCCGGCTCTCAGTACCCTTTCTGCTTCCACTTTTCTTGGCGGAAAAGGTAATGACCGGGGGTATGTGGTAGCGGTGGGAAGCGAGGGAAAAATTTATGTGGCCGGTTATACTCTTTATGCCAGTAATGATTTTCCAGTCACGGGTGGGGTACTGGACGAAACCTACAATGGTCTTTACGATGTTTTTATCGCCCGATTTTCACCTGACCTGAAAACTCTGGAAGCAGCTACTTATCTCGGTGGCCGAGGGACCGAATATGTGTTTTCTATGGTTGTAAGCGGAGATGGCAGTCTGTATCTTTCTGGAGTTACCAATTCCACAGATTTTCCGGTTACGGCCTCGGCTTATCAAAAGTCCTATGGTGGTGGCGATTATGACACCTTCGTGGCAAGAGTTTCTCCTGATCTCAGTATCCTGGAAGCTTCTTCTTATCTTGGTGGAAGGGGGCTGGATTACGCCAGCGGGTTGGCCCTGGCCGAAAATGGCTACGTCTATCTAACCGGCACCACCAATTCTACTGATTTTCCCCTGGGGCCAGGATTGGCCAACCCGGCGCCTGGCGGTAATTATGATTGTTTTATTACCAAGCTGAACGCGGAACTCGATTCGGTAAATTCTTCTATACTTATTGGCGGGAGCGATTATGATACTGGAGCAGCAGTGTCGGTTGGCTCAAACGGAAAGGTTTTTGTGGCTGGCCGGACCAGGTCCACAGATTTTCCGGTCACGGCAGGAGCTTTTGCCACCCAGCTCAAGGGTAATTATGATGGTTTTATTATGAGGCTTGATGCTGAACTCAGTGTACTGGAAGGGGCTACCTACTTGGGGGGAAGCGGTTATGATTACCTGGCTGCTCTGATGACCGGTCAGGGCAATGATGTGTTTGTGTCTGGCTATACTGCTTCAGATGACTTTCCGACCAGCAGTACAGCTTTTTCCTCAGTTAGGAAAGGTAGCTATGACCTATTTATTTCCCGACTTTCTGATGACCTGCAAAATCTTATATCTTCTACCTATTACGGCGGAACTGGAGACGATCGCTGTCGCACGATGCTACAGGACAGTTATGGTTATATCTACGTTTCCGGCTGGACCAGGTCCTCAGACTTGAATACAACATTAGGGGCGTATGACCGGAGTCAGAACGGCGGCTGGGATGGTTTTATAGTAAAATTTCCGCTCAGCCTGACGACGCTGTTTGCTGGTACTTATCTTGGTGGAAGCAGCGATGATTTTATCTTCGGCTTGGCCCTTGATGGCAGCCGCAATATCTATGCTACGGGCTACACACTATCTTCTTCTTTTCCCAGTACTGAGGGGGCATATGATACGTCAATTGAAAGCATAGATGCGTTTGTCGCGAATTTTGCCGCTCCGGAAAGTTATCAGTTGGCAGTAAATCTGTCAGGCGATGGTGCGGGAGAAGTCAAGAGCTATGAGGGTGGAATAAACTGTCCTGGAGATTGTTCAGAGGTTTATGATGCAGGCCTGAACATTGTTCTTGAGGCTAAACCTGCTGCGGATTCAGTTTTTGGTGGTTGGAAAGGCGATGTGGTCAGCACCGAACCTAAAATTGTCGTATACATGGATAGCGATAAAAGCATCACCGCCCGTTTTGTACCGGCTGATGATTTTTATACCCTGACCGTAATAAAAACTGGTACGGGAACTGGCCGGGTGACCAGTGAAGATGGAGGGATTGACTGCGGCACAGATTGTTCTGAGGTTTACCCGGCTGGCACAGTGGTCAAGCTGACTGCTACCGCTGACGAGAATGCTGGTTTTGAATATTGGGAAGGTGATGCGGCGGGAGATGATTCCACTGTTTCTATCATCATGGATTCGGATAAACAAGTGGTGGCGGTTTTTGGGCCTACGCCGCTTCCAGACCTGACTGGTGAGCTGCGCAACGTGGTAGTGAAAAGGATGTTTGCTCAGGTCAGGGTTCTTCTCGGTTATTTAAAAATACAGAACATCGGTCAGGCCACGGCCTATAATGGATATAAAGTAAATTTTTACCTGAGTGAAGATGGTTCAACACCGACCAAGCAAGTTGGCAGTCGTCTCATTAATTTTGTCCTGGTTAAAGGTACCTACCGTGAAATAATGTTTGTCTGTTATATACCAAATACCATTTCTGTTTCTGGCAAATACTTGATGGCCGTGATTGACCCGAACGATGTGCGGCCGGAAAAGAATGAAAATAACAATAAAATTGTTTTTGGTCCCTTAGAATAAGGATGGAAAAAAGTCCAGGCCAAAGGAGAATGAGAAGGATGAAAAATTTCAGAGTGTATTTAATATGGATGATGTTATTGTTTTTGGGATTAATGGGGTGGGCACAGGAGCAGCAGGCTAAAAATTCGTTAAGTTTAAGACTTGGCTACGGGATACCTTATTCTTCCACTTTTAATAAAGAATATGTGCCAGCAGTTAACGCCCAGGTCAAGGAGACAGCAGAATATCTGCAAAATCTGGGCTTCAGCAGTAGCTATCTACCGATGCACAAACTAAGCGGGTTAATCCTGATGGGGGTGGAGCTGGAAGTTAAAGCCACGCAGCAGTTCTGGCTGGTTTTGGGCTCGGAGTTCTGGAGCAAAGGACTTAACACGGCTCTTGATGTAGCCGGGAATATAGATGAAGTCTCTTATACCATTCAGGACGTGGGAAAGATGAATTTTTATGTTATTCCTATCCTGGCTACGGTCAGAATAAACTTACCTTTTGAAATGGCCAGGATTTACTTGGGAGGTGGGCTGGGCTACTATCTCAGCTATCTGACCATTAAGCAGCAATGGAACTGGCTAGAAAATTCAGAAGCCATAGATACTGGTTCACGCGACCTGAGAGCTTT
>JACIYK010000279.1 GCA_014359965.1 Candidatus Aminicenantota bacterium | reverse complement strand
AGAGCAATTAGACAGTAGCTGAAATCAAGAAAAGCGGTAGTCAAGCCTGCCAGCATGCCATGGAAAAGATCTCTCTTCAGAGTTTGAGAAATGATATAAATATTAACCGGGCCTACAGGCACCGCTGCAAAAAAGCCTATCAGAAAACCAACCAATATAAACATAGTGCTAATCGATAGGAAAAAATTAATTAAATCATCTTTTTGAAATAAAACGGTCTTTAAAAATAACCTAAATTGCGATGATTATCAAGTGGACAGATAGAAAACAAAAATAATGTGAAAAGCAAAAGCTAAATACCCAGATTGAGGTAGCGGCCAGGTTGTTTATTTTTACATCTTCGGGATGTTAGTATCCGAAGATTCTTCTTCCAGGTCGCTTTCCATGCCCAGAAGTTTGGCAATTCCTTCATACACCATCTTCAGTGATTTTTTCTGTTCTTGCAGTTGGGCCAGGGTTTGGCGAACGCGCTGTAATTCTTTTTCCACTTCAGCATCTATAGCAGCCAGCTGGGCTTTGACATCCTCCATCGTCTTCTTATACAGTTCTTCTTGTTCTTTGGAGATGGCCATCTTTTTGACTCCTTATACCCTCCAATTTATTTATTTAATCCAAAACCAATTGTGATCGGTTTCCATACTCTTACTTTAACACCATCTTTCTCGGCTGGCAAGAATTTCCATTTTTTAACCGCATTGATAGCTTCTTTTTCCAGACTCACCGACCCTTTGATACCTCTTATAACCACTGCCTCCAGCACCTCACCTGTTTCAGAAATGAGAACATTAAGAAGGACGTTTCCTTTAATGCCCATCCTCCTGTCCACCTCAGGATAAACAGGCTCAACTGTTTTTACTATCTTAGGCTCCACATCAACCATATTAAGAGGAACCAGGTCTCCAGTTTTGACCTTAGTGGTGGGAATTACTCCCTGGCTATTTTCATTTAAAGCTTGAGGGGTCTGTTCAGAAGTATTAATTTTTTTCTCCTCTGTCTGGTTTTCATTACTGGTTACTGGCACTTTAGGTTCTTCGTTTTGAGAAGATACTGAAGTGCTAGCAGACGGCTGATGTAAGGCTAAGGACGGTGTTTCCTTGGGGGTAATGGGAGCAGCCACTACTGGTGCTTCAACTTTTTTGGTGTTTTTATTTCCAGCTGCCTGGCTTCGGTTGTTGTTAGCTGGTTTCTGATTCTTGAATTCAACTATCTGTTTTTCTACATCCTGATCTAGGTTTTGCTCAACTGCCTCTTTTTTGGCCTGTTCAGTGGAGACAGTCTGAATGGCTGCGGTCTGGTCACTTTTCTGTGCGGAAAACGTTGGTGTTTCTTTTTTCTTGAAGACAAGAAAACCCACCAAAGCAATGACTAAGATTAACCCAAGAGCCAGACCGATAAATTTTCCTGCTCCTTTTTTCGTTTCTTTTTCCTCTTCTTCGCTTTTTAAGTAGCTGTCGAAGGGAGAAGAAATGGGCGTCATCTTCGTTTTTAAGGGTTCGTTAATCTGGGCAGCAACCTGTTGTTTATCTTTTGAGTCTTTCGAGAGAGTAGGTTCTGGGCTTGTTTCTTTTTTAACTTCTGGTATGACAGATAGAGGTTCTTTGGGCTTTGGTGTTTGAGATTCAATTTCCTTTGTCTGGGGTTTGGTCGGTTGCTGGGGTTTAACTGCAGTTTTTATCGGCTCGGAAACAGTTTCTGCCGATGTCTGTTTTTTCGTTAATGGTTCAGATGGAGCCACTGGTCTGGTAGTAGCTGACGAGGGGCTTTTCTCTTCGACTTTGATTTTTTCAGTTATCAGGTCTTTTAGTTTAGTTTCTAATAATTTATCTAGGTCAGATTCCGGGCTTTCCGGTTTTTTCCTGACTGGCTCCTTGCTCGAAGTTTTAGCCGGACTTTTTTCGTTTTCAATTGACAAGGCGCTCTTAAGTAAATCATCTACGTTTTCATATAGGAAATCTGGTCTGGTGGAAGCTGGAAGGCCAACCAGTTCATAAACTTTTTTCATCAGCTCTTCAAGGTTAACGGGTTTTTCAAAATAAGCCGAAGCCCCCAGATTTTTCAGAGCTTCACTCTTGTAAGCTACGTCTTTGTAAATGCCAGTTACTATGATAACGGGAGATTTTTTAGTTGGATGAGAGGTAATACGGGAACAGAGTTCAAACCCATGGAATTTAGGCAGCATGGCTTCCATGATTACCAGGTCAGGGGCATGCTCGGAAAATTTCTCAAAGCCGGATACCCCGTCATTGGCGGTGATTACCTCATATCCGTCCTTTTGTAGATGCTGGGATAAAAATTTTATGAATTCGGAATCGAAGTCTATCAAAAGAATT
>JACIYK010000278.1 GCA_014359965.1 Candidatus Aminicenantota bacterium | reverse complement strand
GACAAATTAATGATGGATTCATGGCAAGCGCAGAGGGGGAGACATTATAGGGTGAAAATGAAACTGGAAGCAGGGAAAAAATACCCGATAAGAATTGATTATTTTAATAGCCGGATAGGAACACAGATGAGGTTGGCCTGGACAACTCCTGATATGCCCAAGGAAATCTACACTCCTGATAAAGTAAAATCTTGGCCTTTATATCTTCCCCAGGCCGAAGGATGGTATGATTTCTGGACTGGCGAAAGAAAAGAAGGAGGAAAATGGGTGGAAAGAGATGTTCCTATTGACATTATGCCTATTTATGTCAGGGCCGGATCAATTGTTCCCATGGGGCCTAAACTCCAGTATTCAACAGAGAAACCGGCTGATCCTATTGAACTTAGGGTATATCCAGGAGCAGATGCAGAGTTCATCCTTTATGAGGATGAAAATGATAATTATAATTATGAAAAAGGCAGCTATGCTCTTATCCCAATCAAGTGGGATGAAAAAAGTCAGACCTTGACTATCGGGGAAGAAAAAGGAAATTTTCCCGGAAAACTTACCAAGAGAACTTTTAATATAGTTTGGGTCAGCAAGAACCATGGAACTGGAATTGAACCTGAGAGACACCCAGATAAAATTGTTCTTTATGAAGGCAATGCCGTTCAGGTTAAAAGAAATTAGATAAGAAATGTGGGGGCTTAATGATTAGCTTAACAGACTCTGGTCCGGGTTTATATTTGGCCACGAAAAACAAGAAAGGACTGGAAATAAAAGTCCGCTTAAAAAACAAAGAGTAATTTTTTGCGGCTCTTAAAGATGCATGCTCTGGCCAGCGAAAAAGTGTTGGCAAAACTAAATCACAATTTATTTTAAACAATGGAGTACAAAATGAGAAAAGAAGAAGCCAGTAAAAGGAAAATGGCAATTTTTTCCACCGCCATGATTTTTTTGCTCCTGGTCTGTTCGGGGAGGCTTCTTCTCGGCGGGGATAAAGGGCTGGTGGCATGGTGGAAGTTTGATCAGATTAAAAATAACAAAACCTTGGATAGCGTGAGTCAAATAGAAGATACGGTTGAAGGAAATTTTAAACCTGTTCCAGGCGTTGTAAAATCAGCTCTAAAACTAGATGGTTTTACTACCTGTGTAGTCCGCCGGGCTAACGATTCACCAGCGCTGTCAGATAAACTTTCTCTGGAAGGCTGGTTGGCTCTGGCTACCTATCCCTGGAATTGGTGTCCAATAGTTAGCCAGAAGAAAGGCAAAGAAGCTGGTTTTTATTTTGCTGTTGGACCGCGTGGGCAATTAAGTTTTCAATTAGCTGTAAACGGGAAATGGGAAGAATGTACCTCACCTGATTTTGCTATCCCGCTCAGAAAATGGGTTCAAGTAGTTGGAGTTTATGATTCGGCTGCAGGCCTGAGTATTTATATCAATGGTAAACAGATAGGAAAATTAGAAGTAAAGGGGAAACCTTCTTTTGCTCACGAGATAGATTTACGAATCGGGATGAATCATGAAAAAATGAAACCAGCTTACATTCATCGTGAGCACGGAACACTCCCAGGCTGGTTTTCTCTGGATGGAATTGTTGATGAAATAAAGATGTATAACCAGGCTCTGGTCCCTGAGCAAGTTTTGGCTGCATATTTAAAAAGCAAGCCCCAAGTTGATCCGGATTTACCACTTCGTGTCATGCCCTCAGGTCCCCCAGGTCCGGGCCGTTTTGGTGCTTATTATTCCAAGCTGAAATACTATGATGAGTGGGATGCTCTTTGGCCTGTGGACTCCCATCCTGACGTGGTAGTGAGATTTGATAAATCGGCAGCCCGGGTTGTTTTCTGGCGCGGTACTAGATATTCACCAGTCTGGGTTACGGAAAATGGCTTATGGATGGCCGATCAAAGTGTGGAAGCCTGGGGAGTAGGTTCTGAAGATAAGGAAGGTTGTTTTGAACACATGCAGGACAGACACTGTCGTTATTCGCATGTAAGAATAATTGAAAACAATGCTGCCCGAGTTGTGGTGCACTGGCGTTATGCTCCAGTCAGTTCACATAACAATCTCTGGAAAGAAGATGAAAAAACAGGTTGGGCTTGCTGGGTTGATGAATATTATTTTATATATCCTGATCAGATGGGAATTCGCAAGGTCAGCTGGAAAAAAGGTAGTCTTGGGGAGCCACGGCAGTTTCAAGAAACGCTTCCTTTACTTCAACCTGGTCAGCGGCAGAAAGATGTAATGAATGTGGATTTTGCCTATGTTGGCAATATGCAGGGAGAATCAAAAATATTTTCCTATGTTGAGAATCCTAAGGTCAAAAACAAATGGGAAGCGAAGAATTTTAATGTCCAACTTATA
>JACIYK010000277.1 GCA_014359965.1 Candidatus Aminicenantota bacterium | reverse complement strand
CTATAATCTGGAGCTTATACGCCAAAAAGATAACCAGCCCACAGCTAAAAAGGCATAAACAAAACTGGCAAATTTTATTCTGAAGATTTTTCTTTTTCTTCCACCCTTTTGTCTTCATGGCTATTTGGCCATAGGTACAAGGTTTCTTGGTTTGATAATAACCCGGGGGCTTTTATCAGTCAAGAATCAGTCAAGAAATAGATAAAAGGACGAAATCAACAATTTAAACCGAAACGAATTTTTCATATAATCAGCAAAAATAAAGAAAGATGAGAAATTTATTGCCATTCGGGCATCTATATTAATAAAGGAAATTTAAGACTATTTATAAAACCAATGGTTTCACGAAAAAAACAAGAGAAAGAATTTGAAAAACTATTGGGAAACTATGGTACCTTTCTTCAAGCTCTGATCAGAAAATATAACCTTGAACGTTTTGGTCTTGAGGCTGATGACCTACTGCAGGAAGTAAGATTAAAAATCTGGAAATTGGTAAATAATGAGAAAAAACTTCTTCATCCAGCGTCATATTTAAGGAAAATGGTGGACTCAGTAGTAATTGACCAGATTCGTAGACTGAGAAAAGAAGAAGAGTTCTTTTTATCAGAAAAGCAGAGGTTGATTTCTGAATTAGACCCAGATCCGCCTGTTTATGATTGTTCGCCTTCATTACTGAGGGATAAAATCCTGGAGGCCTTAGACCGGCTAATGGATACCCGGAAAATGGTGGTAAAACTTTATCTCTTGAACATGAGCTTAAAAGAAATCGCCTCTTACCTGAATTTCAGCGAAGATAAGACAAGAAATCTTCTTTACCGGGGTCTCACTGATCTCAAAAATATACTAAAAGAAACCATGGAGGAAAATGAGCAAAAAAATAGATAAGCTTAAAAATGCATTACACCTGGACTCCTTCAGCCTGAAAAATGAGGAAGTCCTGAGAGACCGGAAGGGATGTCCGGCACCGGAAGAAATCCTGCAATCTTTCTCACCCGAAGCTCCCTTGGAACTCAAAAAGAAGATCATCGACCATATAACTGAATGCCCAGCCTGCCGGAGTGAATTTGAACTGATTATGGGCTCTCAGGAATTAGCAGCCCGGGCAGAAAAACTGGTTTCCGGGAAAAATCTTCCCCTGCTAAAAATCAGGTCGCTGGGGCTGTTTCTGGGTCATTACTGGAAGTTAGCAGCCGTCTTGTCTGTGCTGGCCGCCGTGATAGTCATTCTATTCTACCAAGCTTCGCCCTGGGCTTTTTTCCATCCGGAAAGAAGCACCAGCCACTCTCTTATGTTCAGGATGAAGGAAAACATTTCTTACCAGCCATTAAAAATATCGTTGAGCTGGGAACCTATTCCTGAAGCCCTTTTTTATCGAGTGGAATTATTCAACGAAAACATGCGTTTAATCTGGCAGAGCCCTCCCTTAAACCAGCCTCTTGCAGAAATCCCCCCTGAGCTGATAAACCAGAATTGCTCTCCCTATTTTTACTGGCATTTTCTGACCTATACTTCAGAAAAGAAGCCCCTGGAATCTCCAGTTCGCAAAATTAAGCTACCTGTTCAATAAATCCTGCTGCTATCCCCACTCAGGATGAACGGAGCCCAGTAATACGGATGATAATTTCCTGTAGAGGTTATAAAATTTACTTTAGTTTTTCTCAAAGCCTCATCTTTATCCCGACCGGCTAGAAGCTCCCGATAAAAGAGCCTCATAAATTCGGAGGTAGTTCTATCATTAACGGACCAGAGAGTAGAAAGCACCGAGCGGCTGCCAATTAGCAGGAATAGTCGTGGGAAACCAATCACCCCTTCTTTTTTGATGACAGTTCCACGGCTGCTTTCACAGGCAGAAAGCACCACCAGGTCACTGGCCAGTCTCAGGTTATAAATTTCCCTGACTGTTAAGAAGCCATCCTCTTGTCCATGCTGACCCGGGCACAGGAGAAGAGAAGACCGTAAGGGGTTTTCTTCGTCTGCCACTCCATGGCAGGCAAAATGTATGACCTGGTAGTCTCTTAAATCAGTCTTTTTCAGGTTTTCTTCGCTGGCTCTTTTCTTCAGCAAAAGGTCGTAATCCCCGGCCGAAAAAAACCCGGCAATTTCTTTTAATTCCACCTGAGAATAAGGTAAGGGACTTAAGTTGGAAACCCGCTGCCAGCCATTGCTCTGGAGATTCAGATAACTGTCCAGCCAGCTCTTCTGTTCAGCTTCATAAGCTGGATTACCTACCCCCAAAAATTTTTTCCTGAACGTTCTCTCCCGCCTTTCCCTCATTCTGGACAGAGCAGCCAGGCTGGGCAGGTAAGAGACTGGATATTTTTCTATTAAATAACATTCTTTATTTGGCCCTTCAGTCACCACCAGAGTTTCAAATGGCAGATAATGTAAAAGGCCGTCAGGTATAATTACCAGTCTA
>JACIYK010000276.1 GCA_014359965.1 Candidatus Aminicenantota bacterium | reverse complement strand
GGAAAGCAAAACGGTTTTAACTTTCTAAGAAGCTATGAAATTAAAAACTTAGCCTTAAAGGAGGTAAAATGGCTACAATCAGAGGATGCAACCTGCCTGAGGACCTTTATTATTATCCGGAGAAACATCTCTGGCTTAAACCACTGGGTGGAAATTTATTCCGCGTCGGATTAACTCCCGTTGCCGGCAAGCTGGCCGGCGGCAAGCTAAATGCTGTAACCATCAGAGCCAAGAACATTGGGGCTGAAGTGCAGCAGGGAAAAAGCCTGGCCACTCTGGAAAGCAGCAAATACGTTGGTCCAGTCCCAGCACCGATTACCGGTATCGTCAAGCGCGGAAACGATAAGCTGTCGGCTGACCCCAACCTGGTCATCACCGACCCTTACGGCGAAGGCTGGGTGGTAGAAATTGAAGCTACTAAATGGGAAGAAGAAAAAGCGGCCCTGCTGACCGGTGCAGAAGGTCTGGCTGAATATGAGAAGAAGCTGGAAGCTGCTGGCCTTTCCTGCAGCTGAGCTACAGCTTCAAGGCCTTAAAGGAAATGGGTGTGCTCTTAACCTGAAAATTTATAAATCATAAATTGAAAAGAATTCCTTCGCCAAGGAGGGCAAATGAAGGAAAAAACTATTTATGAACATCTAAGGGAAAAAGGGCTCTCCCGCCGCGATTTTATGAAGCTCTGCGGCACCATCGCCGGTATGATGGGTCTGGAGCTGGCTCCGCCGGTTAAAACCCTGGGGAAGCCGGCTCATCCGACACCGGCTGAAGTAGTGGCCCAGGCACTTACCACCAAACCCAAACTCCCCATTATCTGGCTGGAATTTCAGGACTGCGCTGGTTGCAGCGAGGCCATCTCCCGCTCCAGTTCACCTTCACTTAGTAACCTGGTGCTTAACGACATCGCCATAGAGTACCACGAAACGCTAATGGCCGCGGCCGGTTTCCAGGCGGAAAAAGCTAAAGAAGAATGTATGAAAAAGTACTGGGGCAAGTACGTGCTGGTGGTAGAAGGCAGCCCGACTCTGGCTGATGATGGAATTTACTGTGTGGTAGCCGGAAAAAGCAACCTGGACCTGCTCAAAGAAGCCGCGGCTGGAGCGGCGGCCATCATCGCCACAGGAAATTGCGCCAGCTTTGGTGGCCTTCCTGCTGCCCATCCCAATCCCACCAGGGCCGTTGGGGTAGCTGACCTCATCAAAGATAAGCCTGTGGTCAACATTCCCGGCTGCCCAGCCATACCTGAAGTTACCACTGGCACCATCCTCCACTTCCTAGTTATGGGCGAACTGCCGAAAACAGATGAACTTAAGAGACCGCTACCTTTCTACGGCAACACCGTCCATGACCACTGCCTGCGCCGGCCCTTTTATGAAGCTGGGAAATTTGCTGAAAGCTTTGATGATGAAGGTGCCCGCCAAGGTTATTGCCTCTATAAGTTAGGTTGCAAAGGGCCGACCACCTACAATGCCTGCGCCGGTCTCAAGTGGGAACGAGGGTTATCCTACCCGGTACAATCGGGCCATCCCTGTCTCGGTTGTTCCCAGCCGCGTTTCTGGGACGGTGGCGGGTTTTATCAAGGTCAGTCTGCGCCAACTATCATCCTGGATAAAGGCTCAACCGCTACTCTGGTAGGGGCAGGTGTGGCCGTGGGCGCAGCTCTGGCTGGAGTTAATGCCATCAAGAAAAAACGGGCAAAAAACGCTCTAACTAAAACAGCCGGCCAGGAAGCAAAAACTGAGCCTGAAGCTAAAAAGGAGGCCTGAGATGAACTGGACAGAAATATTAAATTTTTCTCGGGGACCGCTGCTTCATGTGGCCCTGATGATTTTTATCGTGGGCATGAGCTACCGGCTGGTGAGGGTCATCCTTTTAGGCTGGGAAAGAGACCGGGTACCTAATAAAGGCAGCAAATTCTGGGGTGTTATCCTGAACTATCTTAAAGGTCTGGTAGTTCTCCCCTTCATTCCCTGGGTGCGCCGCACTTTTCGTAACAACGCTCTTACTTTTATCGCTGGCGGACTTTTTCACTTGAGCCTGTTTGTGGTGCTGGCCTTTGGCACGGCCCACATCCTGGTCTGGAAGAGCCTGTGCGGAGTTAGCTGGAAATCGCTTCCCACCCCAATCGTAGCGTTTTTCTCTGCCACCGGCATAATCTCTCTGATAGTGCTGCTCATCAACCGTTTGACTCACCCGGTTTTGAAAATCCTGACCAAACTTCCAGTCTGGATTAACTGGGTGATGGTCTTTCTGCCGATGGTTACTGGTTTCATCATGGCCCGCCACCTGTGGTTTCGCTACGAAGTGATTTTCAGCCTTCATCTCATTTCTGTCAGTTTTTTGCTCATCTGGATTCCGCTCGGCCGCATTTCTCATTTTCTCTTCTACTTTTTCTCTAAAACCATCCACGGCGCCCAGGC
>JACIYK010000275.1 GCA_014359965.1 Candidatus Aminicenantota bacterium | reverse complement strand
CATACGCAATTTATGGAAATGTTTATCCCTGGAATTTTAACTTTCAACCGCGGCAAGAAGGGCAGCCTGGTAGTACTAGAAGTCAGGGCCGAGGTTCCAGAGATGTAGCTTTATATGTAGCAGAATCATTGCGGCAGGCTATGGCTGAAAATACCGCACTGAAGATTTTTTGCTGCAACGGCTATTATGACGGCGCTACTCCCTTTTTTGGGACAGAGTATACTTTCAGTCAGCTCATGCTCGATGGGTCTTTTAAAGAGAGAGTAAGGATGGGTTATTATGAAGCCGGTCACATGATGTACATTCACAAGCCTTCGCTCAAGAAGCTAAAGAGCGACCTTACTGCCTTCATCTCCTGGGCCACCCGATAAATTGGGACACCCTACATTTTTCCTATTTTCTGTGAAAATGGGGAATTGAAAATGGGGACCCCCTAGATTTATCCGATTTTCTTTTGCCTGGGTAGACAATAAGTGATAAGTAATATGGTCAATTTTAACTCCGCGATAATTATCCCGTAAAAAGTTAACTTCGAATCTTTGTAAACCTCGTCTTTTTTACCAGATAAACTAAAAGCCTAGAACAAGTTCAGGAACTGCACAGCATGGGCAATTTTCTATAATCATTCACCTTTTTTGGCGACTCACCCTTTTTCACAACCCGATAATTTATATGCCAAAAATTCAAAAAAAGAATAAAGGAAACCCAAAGAATTTAGACAAAGAAACAAGAAAAAAGAAGATATAACGACTAAGAAAACCAACTGTTAGGAGTAGGTAATTTATCAATACTAAAAAAATAGTGAAATTATAGGGTGTCCCGATTTTTCACAATTTTTACTTCTGTTGAGCGGTAGGCGTAAACAGGGTCTTTTTTCGGGCCCGGTTCTTCCACTTTAAGCCCCTCAATTCTGACGTTATGAACATCATCAAGGACAATGGCCCGACGATAATCTTTTTTGGCCGCCACGAGTTTTACATTTTCAAAAGTAATGTTGCTGGCATGGCGAACATAAAAACCCCAGGCCGGAAGCTCCTTGAACATGGAAAACTCGGGATAGCTGGCCGGCAGTTCCGGAACTTTGTCTAGCTCGTCCAGACCAACCCGGGCAAAATTGGGGTCGCCGCCACCAGGATGATGGATTTCAATGTTCTTGAGGATTACATTTTCAATAAAAGCATCAGGCTGCCCTACGATTGAAGATGGCGAAATGTTCCGTGGCTGATGCTCCCATGGTCCTTCATAATTGTAGCCGGCATCCGGCTTGGTGGCCGGAACTTCCGCATAAACATTAGAAATGGAAATATTGCTCATCCGCCCCTTCTTTCCTGGCCGCCAGCGCTCACCTATCCTAAGGAAAATGACATTCCCGGTGTTGATGGATTTAAGCCGGTCCACCACCACATCCTCCACAAAGCCGCCGTCCACGGCCGCAAAAGTAATGGCCGAGCGGTAAGTATCATAGACCACGTTGTCAATTATCCTGATGTTCCGAAAACCGCCCAGAGAAGCTGTCCCGAATTTGATACCATTGGCGCTGGTGCGAACAACATTATCGTGGATGTAAACATTTTGGCAGACAGCTTTTTCATCATGCGATTTCAGACAGATGCCGTCATCAGCAGCATCAATGTAAAGATTGGCCACTTCCACATTATCACAGTCCACAATGTCCACACCGTCATTATTCCAGTAGGATTTGCTGTCAATGATAAGGTTCTTGATGACCACATTCTGACACTGGTCATACTGCTGGTTCCAGCTGGCCGGATCTTTCAGGGTAATGCCTTCTATCCGGACATTTTTACAACGCCAAAAATAGATGTTCTGCGGCCTGATAGCTTCCCGTGGTCGGTCGTTGCGCAGCGGGTCTTTGACCAGGCCTTTGTGAATCAAATCCACTAGATTGTTAGCCACAGTAAACCCCTGTCCATCAATGACTCCCCCCTCTCCCGTAATACCCACATTTTCCTGCTCCAGAGCAAAGATAAGCGCTGTCCACTTGTGGTTGAAATCATAATCAAAGGGATTGGGTGAGCCAACCAGAACAGCTCCTTCCAGCAGGTGGAGGGTAACATTGGATTTCAGGTAAATCGTTCCTGTTAGATACCTCCCCACATCAAACACTAACCTACCACCTCCATTTTCATGGATATAATCAATCGCCTTCTGAATCGAACGGGTGTTCAGGGTGGTACCGTTTGATTTAATGCCGAAAAGCGACGCTTTATAATCTGCAGAAAAAGCAGGAATCGAGGTCAGCATAGAAAGAGAAAAGACTAACAGAATAGAAATGAAAATCATTCTCCAGAATAAACCATCAAATAAATAAGGGAACAATACCTCTAAGGATTGCCGGGATTTTT
This sequence comes from Candidatus Aminicenantota bacterium, assembly GCA_014359965.1. Taxonomy (GTDB): domain Bacteria; phylum Acidobacteriota; class Aminicenantia; order Aminicenantales; family Saccharicenantaceae; genus Saccharicenans. Next base: position 63 of record JACIYK010000275.1, on the reverse strand, counting down.
CCATTTTTAACTCTCCTGTCAAGCAAGGAATCAGCTTATATGGTTTGAAATAAGAGCTTAATA
>JACIYK010000274.1 GCA_014359965.1 Candidatus Aminicenantota bacterium | reverse complement strand
CCATTGTTTTCCATGATTTAGGAAAGGTGTTGCCGGCCTTCCAGATAAAAACGCTAAACAACAAGTTTTATGAGCCGTCATCACCACTTACAAACGTTCCGCATTCCTTTTTTTCGGTCTTATTTATAGAAGAAAATAAACTACAGGAAAAACTATCAAAAAGCCAGCTCCAGAATACATCCTCTTTTAGGGATTATCTCGGATTCCTTTATTCGGCAATAGCCTATCACCACTGGCGTGAAAATTTTTTCCAGCTTATCAGTGCCTACAGCCATGAATTAGGCGAATTATGTGAAGAAATAGGAAAACAAGATAGGATAAAAGAACTTGAAAAAAATCTTCATGATGAACTGCAAAAACTCGAAGATGGTTGGACTGAGTTAATTAAATTTAATAGAGAAATGGCCAAAGGTTTGAGCAGAGGAGTTCCCTTTTATGAATATGTCCGCCCCCCTTATCAGCTTTATTTTTTGCCAAAGAGGGCAGAAATTGACGATATGAAGTTAAAAGATTGGATTTTGATAGCCGGGTTTCTTCAGCGCATCGATCATTTCACGTCCTTTTGGGAAGAGGAAAAAAAAGATGCTAATCTGGAACCTGAAATTCTTCCTGGAGATATTAGCATTATAACAAGAAGAGTTAAAGAAAAGGTTCTAAAATCAAATCCTGAACACAGCGACAAATCTATCTGGCAACTGCAATATATTAGGGACCTTAAAGATAAAAACATAATTTTAATAGCCCCTACTGGATACGGAAAAACTGAGTTTGCTTTTCTTTGGGGTAGTAACGAAAAGTTTATTTATACTCTTCCGCTTCGTGCAGCTGTTAATCAAATCTACGATCGGGCAGTAGAAATGTTTGGCCAAGAAAAAACAGGGCTTCTTCACTCTGACACCGATGTTTATCTTCTTGGTGATGGTGGCGAAGCCCAAACCGCAATAAGAGCCTATGATTTGGCAAGACAACTTGCTTATCCGGTTCTCATTTCTACTGGTGACCAGTTCTTCCCTTACGCCTTGCGTCCTCCTATTTATGAAAAAATTTACGCTACTTTTTCTTATGCAAGGTTAATAATTGATGAAATCCAGGCCTATGATCCCAGAGCCATAGCCATCATAATGAAATTTATTGAGGATACCGTCAGAATGGGTGGAAAATTTCTTTTAATGACCGCCACTGTACCAGACTTCGTTCCAAAAGAACTTGTTAAATCAATAGGCGATAAAAATTTCGAAATGATAAATTTATATGAAGAAAATAAAAACTATTTCTTGAAAATAAATAAGCATAAAGTTAGAACCATCTTAATTAAAAATAATGCCAAAGAAAAGGAGGTTGACTTTTCTCTACCGGAGGAAACATTAAATGGGATTTTAGAACATGCTATGCAGGGAAAAAGGGTACTCGTCATTAGCAATACAGTAAAACAGGCAAAACACATTTTTGATTGTTTAAAAAAGCTAGCCGAGAAAGATAAAAGCTATGACCAATTAAAAGACAATATTTTACTTTTACATTCTCAGTTTACAAATTATGACCGCGAACAAAAGGTTTCTTACTTGGAAAGGGCATTTAACAACCCAAAACCTGTAGATGAATCAGAGGCTAAAATTCTCGTCTCCACTCAAATAGTTGAAGCTTCGCTTGATATTGATGCTGACGTTCTTTTTACTGAAATTGCCCCTATGGACTCTCTTGTCCAAAGAATGGGAAGAGTCTTAAGACGGTATGGACCAATAAGTCAGCCTGAAATTGTACCGACTCCTTTAGAAGCTAATGTTTTTATCTGGGTTTTTCAGCATGGGCTTGAGTCTGGCTATGGCCATGTTTATGACCCAATACTAATATTAAATACCTTAAAGTTAATGAAAGATATGAGCTTAGGTAAAGAAACTAAAGAAGACGAGATTAAGGAATGGACTGACCAGAAAAGGGATAATAAAAGGAAAATAGACCTGATCTCAAATGCCCTAACTGAACTTTTCGGTGAAGAAGCTGCTGAAGATAAGCCTAAAAAAAGTCGCCATAAAAAATCAATGAAAACTAATTCCTCCCCTGATAAGCAAGATAAGCAATTTGAATTTATGTTTTCTGAATATAGCAAGTATTTCCTAGTAAAAAAGTTGTATGGCTCATTGCCCGATAGTTATTTTGCCAAATATGTGCGAACTAAAGATATTCTTGATGCTGGTTATATGTCAGACAACAAAGAAGAAGCCCATAAGATGTTTCGTGAAATTTACACCTTACCTGTTATTCCAGAAAAAAGAAAAACAGAATTTTGGGAAAGTATTAAAGACTTCATTGAAGTTAACCCGTCAACTTTAAAAAGTTATCGCTTATTTAAAAGGGAGATATTAGCACGCTTTGTTTTACATGTACCATGGCGTTCGGAAAAAGATAATCCTGAACCTGTAGACAAATGGCTGGCTTTACAG
>JACIYK010000273.1 GCA_014359965.1 Candidatus Aminicenantota bacterium | reverse complement strand
CAGCCGCCACCGGCCTTGGTGTAATGGGTGACCTGCTCCACCGTGCTCAGGTTGTTGGCTCGAATGGTGTCCTCGATCAGGACCTCATCGACAGCAAAACACTTGCACATTTGGCTGAATGCCTGGATTTTAAAGGGTGACCTTAGAAAGCTAGCTAAGGTTTCAGCGGAAAAAAGATATGCGGCTTTTTCCCTGTATCAGGGCATGTTCACCCCTCGAAATTTAAGCTGCGCTGAAGTAATACCTGACGACCGTCCCTATGCTGGTTTACTGGCCGTTAACGTGCATCTGGTGAAGATTACTGCAACTGGCCAGAAAGTTTTTGGGATGACGGCTGGTCTGGTTGGGCCTCATTCTCTAGCAGAAAAAGCGCAATCCTGGCTACACGAAACTTTTGATTGGACCAGGCCAATGGGATGGAAGAATCAGCTTAGAGACGAGCCAGTCCTTAACTTGTGGTTTGGTCGAAACTGGCTATTTTATCATGGAAATAATGAGCATGATGGTTTCCAGTACGGAGCGAAAACAGGGGTGAATGCTCAACTGGGGAACCTGTTGACTTCAGCCGGTGGCTTTCTGGAGCTGGGATTAGGCTGGAATTTTCGGCCAGAGCTTGAGGTTTCTTGCCTGGGACCGTTTTCGGGCGACCTTAGCGTTGGCCGTTTGGAAAAATTTTCTATCTTTGGTTTTATGAGAGCAGAAGGACGGATTGTTGCCCGCAATCTTTTACTTCAGGGCAACACTTTTGTTTCCAGCCCGGGTGTCAAAATAAATCACCTTTACAGCCAAATTACAGTTGGTCTGGGCTACAGAAACGCATTTTCTGCTGCTCGTTTTTACCTAGTTGTAAGAAGTAAAGAATTTCAAGGACAGAAATATCATGACCCGTATTTGGGACTGACTATTGACCTGAATCTTTGACCCTTTGAGTTCAGAGTCAATTTTCCGAAAAGATTCATAAATTCTGGGTGTTGTCCTGTTTATTTTCTACCTACCTGCTTAGAGAACGCATCAGCAGATAAAGTGGGAAGCCAATGAGCAGGAGAATGGACCCAGCCAGAGCCTGGCTTGGCTGGTGAAGCAGCACATTGACGGTAATACTCAGCAGAAAGAGAATGAAGATGATAGGCAGCACCGGGTAAAAAGGCATCTTAAAACCGTGGTAATCCAGACCAGATTTTTTTGCTCTGTGCCTTAAGACAAAAAGAGTTGAAGCCACCGTGGCTAGCCCGATGCTGTCCAGGAACATCACATAATTTACGATATTTTCAAAGGTCCGCAGAAAAACCAAGCTGAGCAGGATAAAACCACCGAGGAAAAGAAGACCACCTTCCTGTACCTGTGTGCGAGGGTTTATTTTTTTAAAAAAGGAAGGTAGCGTTCGGTCTTCGGCCATGGCCAAGTAAGTGCGCGGCAGCTGAAGGAGTATAGCATTTAGAAAACCCATGGCAGAAAGGAAAATGGCTACGGAAACCACTCTGGCGCCCGCTGGCCCGAATATGCGGCCCGCGGTTTCTGCTGCCACTAGCTTGGCTGAGGACATACCTGGAATTCCGAGCACCCGCCAGTAAGCCAGGTTAATGCTCAGGTAACAAATGATGACAATCAGCATCCCTGATAGAACCGCTCTGGGCAGGTTTCTGGCCGAATCTTTGAGGTCAGCACCAAGATTTATTGTTTGCTGGTAACCACCATAACTAAAAAAGACAGAAATAAACCCTAAACCTAAAGCCTGCCACCAGTGCCCGGTGAGTGGCAGAGCAGCCCCTGTAATCTCTGGGGAAGTTTTTTTGGTCAAAAGTCCAGCTACCGCGATAAGCAGAATGAGGATAATTTTGGAGAGGCTGAGTACGTTCTGGGTCCAGGCACCGGACTTTATGCCCAGATAGTTTAGAATAAGAAGAAATATAATCAGACTGGCAGCGATAAGCATAATGTTGGTGGTGTTTATGGCTCTGACCGGCAGGAGCAAAGGAGCGACGTATTCAGCGCCGATTAGAGCTACACCCGCGCCGCTGGCGGTGTTGATGATGAAAACGTTGGCCCAGTTTAAAAGAAAAGCTGGCAGAGAGCCGTAACTTTTAGCCACCACCTTGTAATAGGAGCCGGGTTCAGGAAAACGGGCGCCAATTTCGGCGAAAGTCAGGGCTCCCAAAAGAGTGATAAAGCCGCCAGCTACCCAGGCGGTGATGAAGAGAAAAGGAGTGCAGGTAGCTGAGGCTACCATGGCCGGGGTTCTGAAAATGCCGATGCCGATCACCAGGCTGACCACAATCATAGTCACATCAAAGGGATTAAGTCTGGCCTTGATCATAAGTTCTTACCTCTGTGCTAAACAAGAAAAGTTTTCTTTGGTGATTAAAAAATGAACGATTAAGCTTTGGTTTGGAAAACTTACACCACAGATCAGTAAGCATCAGCTTTGATTATCTTCATCTTTTAAAATA
>JACIYK010000272.1 GCA_014359965.1 Candidatus Aminicenantota bacterium | reverse complement strand
CGGCAATCTCTTCCATATACCAGCCCTTTTTCAAGATGCCGTAGATTAAAAGCAGAATGCCAGCAAAAAGGGTGGCAATGATCAGTTTTTGCGATGTCCCCCACTCCTGATTTTGAGCAGAATTTCCCTCATGCAAAAGACGCTCGCGGTCAAGCTCGTACACGGGGCTAAGCTGCGGATTTTTTCTAACCTTCTCGGCGTAAATCATCACAAAGGCAATGGCGATAACCGTAGCTATGACCCAGAGAATGAGCCGGTAGCCAAGACCTGAGTATAAAGGCAGCTCGGCAAACCCCTGGGCAATTCCCACCGTAAAGGGGTTAAAAAAAGCGGCGGCAAAACCAACGGCCGAGCCCACAAACGGAATGGCCACTCCAACAACCGAGTCATAGCCCATGGAAATGGCAAAGGGAATAAAAATCAGGACAAACGGAATGGACTCTTCGGCCATGCCGTAAACACTTCCCGCCAGGGAGAAAATTATCATCAGGACCGGTATAACCAGAACCCTCAGTCTGGGATTCCGCCCGAAGAAAGCTGCCAGCCGGTGAATTCCAGCATCAATAGCTCCGGATTTGGTCAGAATGCCAAACGTTCCGCCAAAAATAAAAATCAGAAAGATGATAAGTGAAGCATCCTGAAAACCGCGAATAGGCGCAATCAGAAGCCACTGAGGCCCGAGCCACTTTTTTTCCATCTGATGGTAGGTGCCCGGCACCGTCACCAGCCGGGTCTTACCCTGGACCGTCTTCTCTGCTCGCTCAAACTCTCCCGAAGGCAAAACCAGTGCCAGCAGATAAACCAGAATTACGAGCAGATAGATTAATACCAGCGTATGCGGCAGCTTAAAACTTCTTTTGGCCATTTCCGCCTCTACAATTTTTAAACAATTTTACCTTAAGAAGCTCATCTCAGGCAAAAGATAAATTCAGCCTAGGCCCACTCAGGCTAGACCTCTGAACCAACAGGTGTTTATCTCCGGTTATTATTAACTCTGATTTTAAAGCTACCGCCGTTTCAATGAACTTATCATCACCCGGGTCTTAATCAACTACCTGCAAAGATGAGGTTTTAGCCCGAAAGCAAATGTTATATCCCTTAGCTAGAAAATCGACTAATTAGTTCAACTCGGGTTCATCGTCAAGCCTAAGCCTTTTTAGGGCTTTCATGTATTCTGCTATGATTATTGATGTCAAACAGAGGTGATTTTTCCTCCCTTCCAGAGCCACAGAGTCAGCGGTGGAAGCTTTCGCCGATGAACTTCAGCCCGTCCAGAATACCTGTCCGCCAGTAGCTCCAGGTATGGCCGCCGTCACGGACCCGGAATTCATGCGGTACCTTGCGGTCGCGCAGGGCCACATGCAGGGCAGCGTTCCCCTTATAGAGAAAGTCATCGTCACCGCAGTCAAGGTAAAAACGCACTGTTTTTATTTTTTCCACCGGCAAGGTCTTCACCAGGTCCAGCGGGTTGTAGCTCCGAAAATGGGCCGTGAGCCGGTCTTTGCCTTTAAGCCCGGGTCCAAAGAGCGGGGCAAAAATCCTTTCATAAACTTTATCTTCGGTGGCTATGACTTCTTCATCGGTCCAGACTGCAGCGCTAAAAGCAGCTGCCGCGGCAAACATTTCCGGATGACGAAGAGCGTAGATTAAAGTTCCCCAGCCACCCATGGACAGCCCGGCTATGCCCCGAAACTCTTTCTCCGGCCTGGTACGATAGGTGGCATCAATGTAAGGAATGAACTCCTGGAAGAAGAAATCCTCGTAGCGCACCTTTCCCTGATAATCATTTATGTACCAGCTCACTCCACCATCGGGCATAACAATAATCATCGGCGGTATCTGCCGCTCCGCCAGGGCCCGGTCAACCGTCAGATGGACTTCTCCAAATTGCAGCCAGCCCGTGTCGTTATCAGTATAGCCGTGAAGCAGGTAAACAACTGGATAACGCCGGCTGGAGGTCTGATAATCGGGCGGCAGATAAATCGTATACCGGACTTCTTTTCCCAGTATCTTGCTCTCCACTTTTAGACCTTCCTGTACCTGCCCCTGAGAAAACGACTGGGCTGACAAATAACCAACAGACCACAGCATTATCAGGGCTAAAATAATGCCCCCTCTAAATTTTCTACTTCTCATTGTGCCTGACAGAGACATTATTTTCATCATGCTACCTCCCTATCATTCAGCCATATATCTCATATTTGATTTATATACTCCACTGACAGCTTCAAAATCAAACGTTTCAAATTTACGAAGGCTGGCTGGTTAATTTTATGGTATGCTGGATTAGAAATATCTTTAAAGGAAATGGAAAATGATTGAAAAAATTTATTATTTTCAGCCAGCCTCGGCCAAACTTATTGAAAGGCTCATTGATGATGAAAACCTGGCCATTAACCATATTGTCCTGGCACAGGGAGATTATGTGCCCGAACACTTCTCAAATTCTAACGT
>JACIYK010000271.1 GCA_014359965.1 Candidatus Aminicenantota bacterium | reverse complement strand
GTCACGATGTTAAGCTTCAAGTCAGGGGTAGGCTGTGAAAATTTGTCTCTGTAAGCTATAATTTTTAAAAAATTTTGGGTTGTAAAGCTGAGCCAGCGTAGCTCAGACGGCAGAGCAGCTGATTCGTAATCAGCGGGTCGGAGGTTCGATTCCTCTCGCTGGCTCTTTTTTATTTAAGCTTTAGATAAAAATTTACCCGTCCGGATGAGGTTCCCTGGTGATGATTTATCCCCCCCAAAATCACCATCTTGGGGTATTGTCTTAATAACTTTCCAGATTTATTAATCAAACAGAAAGGAAAAAGGGAGTACCCATGGGAAAGTTTTCAATCAAGTTAGGCCAGCTTTTGTGGTTGGTGGTTTTGGTGTTGATAGTTACGGAGGTGGCTATCCCTCAAACGAAAAAATACCAGGTTATAGTACCCAGGGCCAATCTTTACCTGGACCCCAGTGAAAAAAGCCCGCTCATAACGACTATCCCCGCGGGTGAAATACTGGTTCAAGCCAGTGCTTTGAAATTCAAGCACGAGTGGGTTTATGTTTATTACAGGTCAAAAGAGAGCGGTAAAACAGTGGCTGGCTATGTTAAAGAGCAGTTAATACGAAAATTGTTTCCAGAGGTAAATTCTATTTTACTCTACAGCAGCGACCAGACGCTGAAGCCCAGAGAAATTGATTTCAACCAGAAATTTGAGCTGCCTCTAATCTGGGGTATGCCGGCGGATAAATTCCTGGAAATCTCTGGCCGGCCTTTAAACAAGGAAACCTCAGGAGAACTGGAAGTCTACCAATATCGTCAGAATTTAATGAACAAGCCGTGCCTAATAGAATATATTTTCTGGAGAAATGAGCTGGTCTCGGCGCGTTTTCATTTGTTGGAGACCTATTCAGATAATAATTATTACATATCTGATTATCTTAAGCTTAAGAATTATCTGGAAAGTCATTTTGGCCAGCCAGCCTATGAACAGATTGACTGGCTGGACCCGACCTATAAAGATAAACAGAACTTCTGGGGAAAGGCTCTTGGCTCGGGACAGCTAGAATTCAGGTCTTCCTGGATAGCTGGTGATACCGAGATAAAAATCATTCTTACTGGCAGTGATAATAAAGTAGCTTTTCTGGCTGAGTGTGCCGGCTTGAAGTATAAAGAACTTTCAAACTAAAGATCCCCCTTATTCCCTTTACCCCCCCCTCCTTTCTCAGTCCCATCTCCCAAAAGGGGTGGGACTGCCTTTATTCAGGTTTCTCTCTGGGTAAAGGTCAGGCTTACTTTGTTGCGGCCGCGCCATTTGCTGTGCAGCATCAACTGTTCAGCTCTTTTGACCAATGATTCCACCGTATCAAAACGCTGCACGAGGGTGGCGCCCATAGAAACAGTAGCGTTGAGTAATCCGGTTTCCACGGTAATGTAAGATTCGGCCACCAGTAACCTGAGCTTATTGGCCACAATATCCAGACGGTTTTCGTCAATGTTCAGGAGGCCTACCAGGAATTCTTCTGTATCCCAGCGGGCCACAATGTCAAAATATCTTATGTTTTTATAAATGGTCCTGGCTATCATGCGCACCAGTTTGGCCGCGTTGAACCGACCAAATCTTTCCTGAATCTTGGCAAAATTATCTACATCAGCATAAATCAAACCAAAGGAGAGGCCGTATTTTTGGTATTCATCAATCTTATTTTTCAGGTAGAGCTCCATGTAAAGTCGGTTAGGTATTCCGGTGTCTATGTCCAGAAGCTGCATTTTTTCCAGTTCGTTGATTTTCAGGGGGATGGCCACAGATGGAGTGGCGTTGATAAATATTTTAACCACGCCCACCACCTTTCCTTCAGAATTATGTACCGGCAAAGCTTTAAGAACAGCTGGAATACGATAACCATTCTTATGCTGGATATAAACATCAAGAATCAACGGCTTGCCATCTTTAAGAACCTGGGCACAGATACAATTTTCTGCGCAGAGAGTCTTTCCGGTCGGGTCATAAATTAAGCCAGGTTCTGAGGTGCAATTTTTACCCTGCATCTCTTCTTTGGTGAAACCGGTCAGGTTCTCAAGAGACTTGTTCCAGTAGATATAGTTCAAGTCCTTGTTGACCACTACACACCCGTCTGTAATCTGCTCCAGAAGACGGTTTAAAAAATTTGCTTCAAGATTGTTGAAAGCTTTAAGAAGGTTGGTCTCCACCATACTTGCCATCCTTTTTTCATTATTGCCCCAGCATGTTAACAATTATATACAACATTTAACTCGTTCTTGTCAAAAAGAATTTTCTTTCAGGTTGAGACATGGTATCCAGTCTAAGGGGAGTATTTGGAAGCGGCGGGGTGGCCGTCCAGAGGTTGCACTGGGGTTTAAAGAAAAGAAGAGAATTACTGGGTTATTGCTTAAAAAAGCATGCTTTTCCCCCTTAATATATTTTTTAAAACCCTCGAAAGGAAGGAGGTTGAAGCCCTTATGTTTAAAAATAATTAAGCT
>JACIYK010000270.1 GCA_014359965.1 Candidatus Aminicenantota bacterium | reverse complement strand
GCCAGCCTTTTTATTATCTATCACCCTCAAAATCACCTCTGGGGAGTATTGCTTAACGCTTTAATTGCTTTTATAAACTTAACAGGAGGCAAAAGACTTTGGGCAAGTCCGGTATTGAGCTCAAAACCGATCTTTTATCTTATGACAGTCATTTGTCCGACGCGAAAGCTTGGCCAGAAGTTTCTCTGATAATAAATGTTGCATTTGGTCTCCAGTCTGGTTTAAAATTAGAGCAAATCATGAATCAGCATGGATAACTTAATGAAAAAAAAAGGTTTTACTCTAATTGAAATTATCGTGGTGGTAGGTATCATTGGTATCTTGCTGGCGGTTTCTTACCCAAGTATTCTTAACATCCTCGAAGTTAGAGCTTTAGAAAGTTCAGCCCGGGAGCTCCTGACCACTTTGGAAGCTGCCCGCTACCAGGCCGTTAACGATAAGGTAAACTGCCGCGTCAGGTTTTTCCAGGAAAATAACGAGTGGCACTACCTGGTAGAAACTGAAGAGACACCCGGTAACTGGAAAGTGGTGCCAAAATTTATTAAAAAGAGCCTGCCCACAAAATTCAATCCACAGGTTTTCCTTCCCGCTGACCAGAGCATTGTTTTTTCGCCCCTCGGTATGGTAGCTAATTTTGATTTTACCAGCGTCCAGAATTTCAGGATTATCATGCAGAGCAACAAACTAAAGAACCTGGCTCAGGACGACCAGCGCATTATCATTATTTATGCTGGCGGTTCAATTGGTTATAAGAAAGCAAAGAGTTAGGGCGAAGGAGAAAGGTGCGATGGATAAGAGACCTTCTGAAAAAAACCAATTAAGGGGAAAATTCTTTGCCCTTCCCGCCCACGAAAACTTTAGTCCTAAAGGCTTTACACTTATTGAAGTAATAATCAGCCTGGCTCTGGTTACGGTTGTTTTTGTCAGCCTGGCCCAGCTTTTTACTCTCAGCGTAATGCAGAACTTAAGGTCTAATGAAATAAGCAATGCTATTTTCCTGGCTCAACAACAGATTGATTATCTGAGAACTCTGACTTCAGACGAGTTAAGCACTTTTCCCAATACTTCTATTGGTGAAAATAATGATGAGCTCATCGACATCAACCAGGATGGCACGATTGATTTCCGGAGGCTAACTGTAGTTCGCCCCTCAGTAACTGCCAACGCCGGTTTTGACGTTTTGGTTCTAGTTTTTCCGGCCTCAGTGCAAAACAAAACGGTAGACGACCTTATAACTGCTCCTGATAAAAACAAAATCAGGGCTTATATACACACTATTATCACCAGATAGGAGATAAATTTTTGCTGCTTAAGTGCAGGTGAGAAATGAGAAAAAAATTTCAAAATAAACCATCAAATTTAGTAGGCAGGTTAGAATTGAAAAATGTAAAAACTACAGAAATAAAAGGCAGACCAGGTTTCACTTTAATGGAAGTTCTAGTGGCTTCGGTCATCATGGTGGTAGTAGTCATAGGGGCCTTGACCCTTTATTCAAGGAGCAATCAAATATCTGTTGACCAGCAGCAGTACGCCGAGCTTCAACATGATGTCCGCTCCGCCCTATATTTTATGACCAGAGACATCCGTATGGTCGGTGTGGGTTTACCGCCAGAATTTGGCATGTACGCCTTTGAAGGTTTTAACAATGAAGACCAGGGAACTGAAGTTCAGCCTGACCGCTTAAAAACTATGGGTAATATGGAGAATCCGCTAAACCTGAGAATCCAGAATTATCAGGGAAGCGCCGTAACTGTCACCGTGGGAGATGGCAGCTTTGAGCAGTTCCCCTATCCGCCTGAATTTTATGTAAATCGCATTGTTCTTATTCTTCCTAACCCTTCCTCTCCCTGTCGTCAGGGGGAAGTTCGACAGCTTACTCATATTACCTGGAGTACGGGTGGAACCAACGAAGCCTTTAACATGTCACCTGGGTTAGCACCTGGCATTAACCCCCCCAGAGGGCTTCTATCTAATTCGCCCTGTATCGCTGACGACTTTGATGATGGCCTCATTATGTTTGTTAACGTCAAAGAATTCTGGCTAGATACTTCCGGGAAGGCTACGCTGGATGGACAGGCTTTAACCCCGGGAATAAATGGTTATGTGGGAGAACCAGGTATCCTCTACTGTACCAATAATGGTATTCACTTTCCCTTGGCTCAGAACATTGAGAATCTGCAGTTTGAATATAACGGAGATTTGGATGATAACGGAATACTGGACGGCTTTCAGCCCTGGAACAACACCTGGACTGATGACCAGATAAATCGCATCCGGCAAATCCGGATTATTTTGGTTGGCCGCACCCCCAACCGCTTTGTCACGGTTTCTGGTAAAGTTCCAAGCAACATTCACAATTACCGGAGGCCAACGGTTTCTGACTCTCCTGGTGCTACGACTGATGATTATCATCGTCGCTTCGTTTTAGAAACAACAGTCAATGTCAGAAACCTGAGTTTAAACCTTTATAACACCGGGCAAAGATGAGG
>JACIYK010000027.1 GCA_014359965.1 Candidatus Aminicenantota bacterium | reverse complement strand
CGGTTGGTTTAAGGGATTTCAACCAGAGACAAGGACCGTTCTACCAGTTTGTTAATAAAAATTATTATTACAACGGCTCCTTCAAACTGACGGCCGCGCCTCTCAAGGGCTTAAGAGTTTCGGCCAGTCTGGTAAATAATTTTTATAAGTACCGCGGAGCCATACCGAGCATTGGCGGGACATCATCTTCCACCTATGAGTGGTATAAAGAAGGTTATGATTACCCAGATTATTCCACCTCTTTTAATGCTGATTATATTGCCAGTAATAACCTTTTGATTAACCTGAGAGCGGGCTGGCACCGCCAGAATACCACCAACCAGCAGATTAAGCCACCAACCGGTTCCACTTATTACTTTTATACCTCAAATTATGTTTTCCAGAGCGATCCCTTCTTCCAGGCTCATCCAGAGCTGCTGCATTATGCCTACTGGACGAATTCTCCAATTTACTTGGAAACTAAAAAAAGATTGTATGAAAAAATCAGCTCCAACCTGGATATTACTTATTACCTGAGCTTTATGGGGGAACACGCCTGGAAAACGGGCGTGCAGTATATTCAGCTCCATGAAGATGTGCTGGACTATTCACCTTATCCAAGGGTGTATCTCTACTGGAACAGAACATATAATGGACTGGGATTTCCGGTGGGTGTGGGTGCTCCACCAGACAGTCCCTATTATGGTCAGTATGGTTATTATTATATTCGCAGCAGCTGGACATCACCTTATGGCGGTGTCTGGAATGCCCGGAGCAACAACTGGGCTCTCTACCTGCAGGATTCCTGGACGATAAAAAACAGGCTGACCATTAATTTTGGCGTCAGGGCGGAAAGCGAGTACATTCCCTCTTTTACTGATGACCCGATATATGCCAACATCAAAAAGCCGGTGAATTTTACTTTTGGAGATAAGATAGCCCCCAGAATAGGCGTGGTTTATGATGTTTTTGGAGATTCCAGTCTGAAAATATTTGGCAGCTACGGAATTTACTATGATGTGATGAAATTGTACATTGCGGTTTTGAGTTTTGGCGGCTGGAAACACAAGAGAGATTATTATGCCCTGAAAGACCCGGACTGGACAAAGATTGCAGCCAGCGGCCTGCTTGATGACAGAGCCAGTCAGGAAGCTAATAACACTTATGCCGGAACTCTGGACTTTCTGCCTCCTTCCTTTGATCGTGTTGACCCGGACCTCAGACCGGCTTCCCAGAGTGAGCTTTCTTTAGGAGCGGAAAAGAAGTTGATGGAAAATTTATCCCTGTCGGTGAGGTTAGTCCACAAGCACCTGATCAGGACCATTGAAGACGTTGGGGCCCTGGAATGGGTCTATGACCCGTCAACAGGTTCCAATACTCTGCAGGAGATTTTTTACATCACCAACCCTGGTTTTGGCTATTCCCGTCCAGTTTCCCAGGGTGGGAAGTTTGCTGATGAGTACTGGCCTGTTCCGAGAGCCAAAAGAGATTATTACGGATTGAATATTTCTCTGGAAAAAAGGTTCAGTGATAACTGGCAGGGTGGCATTAACTACACTCTGAGCCGCATCCAGGGTAATTATTCCGGTCTGAGCAGTGCTGACGAAGATGGCCGTAATGCTCCAAACGTGACGCTCTACTACGACGATTGGTTCATGGCCTATGACGTTTATGGCAATGTCTTGAAAGGACCTCTACCACATGACCGTACTCATTACATCAAAGCCTATGGTTCCTACGTTTTCCCGTTCGGACTAACGGTCGGCATCACGGCCTATGGTCGCAGCGGCTTGCCTTTGACTACCAGGCTGTACATGAATAACCGATACATCTATCCTGAAAACCGAGCTGACCTCGGCCGGCTGCCCTTTACGGTCTGGGCTGATTTGTTTGTGGAATATACATTAAAACTGGCACAGAAATACAACCTGGCGGTTAACCTGCAGATTAACAATTTTACCAACACCAAGACCATCCAGAGCAAGATCACAGACCTTAACCGGACCGCGATCTGGGCAGATGATGAAGAAATACTGGATGGCACGCTGGCACAAAATTACCGGGCCTGGGTGCAATCTTATGGTGATCCACATCCGGCCTTTGGTTGGTGGTCCACCAGGTTTGCTCCCTGGTCCATGAGACTGGGTTTCCGATTCTCTTTCTGATATTTTAAGGAAGCTCGAAAAAAAGGCCTGCCTGACAAAGGCAGGCCTTTTTTTATTTAGGCCGAATATAAAAAGAATAAAAAAGAATAATAAGATTGCAATAAAAATTTTTAACGGAGGAAGCCCTGCTCGATCAAGCACTAACCTGATAAATCCCTCCGCTTCTTCTGCTCCAACCCCAACCGCCGGGCTGCCACCCCGCCGCTTCAAAATACTCCCCTTAAACTGGATACCATGTCTTAACCTGAAAGAAAAATTAAATTGAAAGAATTATAATAAGGAAATATACTGTGACAGAATAATGCCGGGAAAAAGGAGGTTTTTATGATAAAAAAAATCAAGATTCGGTCAGTTGTGGTTTTGCTTCTTCTATTAGCCGCATTGGCCCCGGCACAGGAAAGAGGCTCAGTGCGCGGTGTGGTCAAGAGTGCTGAGGGCAAGGTGATAGAAGGAGCCACAGTGGTCATTTCCGGGGCACTACTGCCCCTGGGCCGGGAGTTTATCACGGGTAAAGATGGAGGGTTCCTTTTCCAGGCTCTGCCGCCAGGAAAGTACACCTTGGTGGTCACTCATCCTGACATGATTGATTTTACCGCTGAAGTCATCGTGGCTGTAGACCGGCAGACCTATGTTAATGCGATTATGAAACCAGTCGGCAAAATCCAGGAAGAGGTGACGGTGGTGGCTGCTACCCCCATGGTGGACCTCAAGTCAACTGAGGTGGCTTCAAACTGGGTTTCCGAAGTAGTCCAGAGGTTACCACTCGGTCGTTCTTACTCATCGCTGGTGCAGTTGGCACCTGGCGTCGCGGACAACCGTGATTTTGCACCAAATGCTGGCGGCAACAAACAAGATAATGTCTATCTTTATGATGGCTCAAACATCACCAACCCCTTCTACGGATTTCTTGGGGCTAACTTTTCGGAACTGGATATACAAGAAGTAAACATTAAGAGAGGTGGTATCAGCGCGGAGTTTGGCCGGGCAGCTGGTATGGTGACCAATGCCATTACCAAGTCTGGTTCAAACACTCTTGCCGGCACTTTCCGTTTTGTCTTTGAGCCATCTGAGTTCACCTGGAAAAGTCATGACCCGAATCTGGTTACCAAATATGACCGTTATGTTCCTTCCATCGGACTTGGTGGGCCTATTATAAAAGATAAAATATGGTGGTATGTGTCAGCTAACTTGCCTTATTCCCGGACAACCGATCGGATTAACAACCTGGGGCCAGTGCCTGATGCCAAAAGCACAGCCAGTGAATTTTTTGTCAAATTAACGGCTAATCCCTGGCGGGCTCATCTTTTTTCTGTCAGTTTTAGGAACAACGATTACACTGACAAGAATGCGGGCATAGGTGTTAATGCCTACCCGAGTGTGGCCGTCAACGGAAACGGACTTTCCAGAATCATCTATGCCTCCTGGGTCTGGACCATCACCCAGTCTACATTGCTGGAAGTGAAATATGACCATGTGAACGAAAACTACAAGAGTGTACCAATAAATGAGCTGGGCTATTTGCCCACTCCTTTTAATTACCTGGAACCCTGGACCATGGGTTATTTCAGAACAGCTACCGGCTACATAGGTGGTGGAGCTACGACAACCGGTCAGTATGTCGGAGCTGCCTCTGAATACAACACTCAGAACTTCTTCCGCGATGAATTCAAAGCAGTATTCACCAAATATCTTGACTTCTCCGGTCATTCTCATGTTATTAAGCTGGGTTTCAGTTATGATGATGGCGGCGAATACCTGGAAAGACTGGCTAATGGCTGGGGTAGTATCATCACTACTACCTATGCTGGACAGCCAGCTTTTCGAGCGCGTTATTATTCGCAGCAGCCTCCTCAGAAATCCCGCGGCCGGACTTACGGTATCTTCCTACAGGATAATGTAACCATTGGGGAAAGATTAACTCTGACCCTTGGGGTGCTACTCAACCGCGATGAGTTTATCAGCCAAACAGAGCAGAAATTCCGTTTTCTGACTTTTAATTTTGATAAAGAAATTCAGCCCCGGGTTGGCTTTACTTTCACCCCCAACTTAAAGGTAGGCGACAAGATTTTCGCCAGCTTCGGCCGTTACAACAACATGGATAACAGGTCGCTGGCACGAGCCGCGGCGCCTATCAGAATATTCAGAACAGATGCTTATATTTCTCAAGCTGATGGAACTATTCTAGCCCAGATAGTCCAGGGCAACGAGACAGGTAAAATCATCCTCCCTGATATTAAGCCAACTTATACTGATGAAATTGTGGCCGGCTACAGCCGTCCGCTCGGACATCGGTGGAGCATAGAAATCTGGGGAGATTACCGCTATGTGAAGCATGTGATAGAAGATTTTCCCACCAGAAACCGTGAAACCGCTCCCTCCAGCTATGTCTATGGCAACCTTGATGGTCAGCTGATGAGCTGGGCTAACCTACCAGAAGACCTGCAAGCGCGGATTCCGCAGACTGGTTTTGTTGATTTCTATGCTGGAGAAGCCAAGAGAACTTACAAAGCCTTGACTTTTGAGCTAAAGCGGCAGTATGCTGACCGCTGGTCGCTTAACCTGTCCTACACCCTCAGCCGTCTGAGCGGTAACTGGGACCTGGATTACGCTCCAGGCACAGCTCTGTTTTATTCTTCTTCTTACATTGAAGATGCTCCAGGCCTTTATATCAGTGACCCCAATCGTGATGGCATTATGCTCGGCGACAGAACCCATGTGTTTAAAGTTTTTGGTACCTGGGAATTTATCAAAAGGTTTACTCTTGGTGCTTATCTAAGAGTTCAGAGTGGTGCTCCGTGGGAAACCAGAGGGCTAGATTACTATGGCAATTACTATCGTTATTTGGAAAAAGCTGGTTCGCATCGTCTGAAAACTTGGGTCAACTGTGATATGCAGCTCACCTATGAAGTGCCACTTCGGGGTCGGTTCAGGACTATGATTGAAGCCAGGATGATGAACGTGTTTAACAACCAGACAGCCTTGAGAATAGATGTCCGGGGAGACCAGCCAACCTACAT
Source organism: Candidatus Aminicenantota bacterium (assembly GCA_014359965.1). Lineage (GTDB taxonomy): Bacteria > Acidobacteriota > Aminicenantia > Aminicenantales > Saccharicenantaceae > Saccharicenans. The sequence goes on along the minus strand of JACIYK010000027.1, from coordinate 13,166 downwards.
GATGCCCACTTCCTACGCACCACCGAGAACTTTTGCCCTGACCTTCTATATGGTTTATTGAAATGCATTAAGAACGGAATACAAAGCGGTCAACGAGCGTTAGATAAGCAAAAAGGGAGGGCCAAGCGCCCTCCCTTTTTCATTTCCTCCTCATCTTCTCTTTTTCTGAGGCTAGAATCCCGGCCGTCATAAATTCATCCTTGGGTATTTCCTGAACCCAGACCCTGATCGTTTCTAAAGGTGTGCCTAGCGATTCCTGAATTGCTTTGGTAACAGCTTCCAGCAGGGCTTTTTTCTGTTCTTTAGTCCGTCCTTCAAGTAAATGTATTTCCACTAACGGCATACTGGACCTCCTTAAAAAGATTAAAGAAATTTAAATAACCTAATATCCTTTTTCTCATGGGCTAAAAAATATTTTTAGCTCAGAAGCCTTTAAACCTCAGTTGTTTTTTTATCAGCCAATTTAGACTTACTTTAAATTCAGCCCTGGTCAGGAGTCGAAATAAATTCCTCTATCAGGCTCAGAAATTCAGAGAGGATCATGGCTGTTGCTCCCCAGATCTTATGCTCTTGAAAATGATAAAAGGGCACCAGAGCCACTCTGTCACGCAGAGGCCAGATTTCTTTTTTTAAGTTTTCTTCTTTTAACAAATGAGCCAGGGGTACTTCAATTATTTCCTCCACTTCTTCTGGCTGGCCGAAAAAATGAGGGGTGTTTTTCAGGCTGCCCACCACCGGATAGATGAGGTAGTTGCTGGCCGAAACATAAAGCGGTGTCAGCTGACCATGAAGAGAGATACAGGAGCTATTCAGGCCAAGTTCTTCTTCGGTCTCTCGCAAGGCTGTATCTTCTAAAGATTCCTCATCTTCCTGTTGTCCTCCGGGAAAAGAAATCTGGTTTTGATGGTGGTGCACCAGATGGCTGCGCTTGATAAAAACCAGGTAGGGCTGGTTATTTTTGGGGTAGAGAAGGATTAGAACGGCAGCTTTAAGACAGTTGGTGCAGTTTTCAGGATAGGCCTGAAGAGAAGGAGGTGGCTGGGGGCACATCCTTAGCTGAGCCTGGAGACCTGGTTTTTCTTCTTTTAGCCTCTTCCGCAAGAAAGCAATAATCTTGCCCAAGTCTAACCGATTTTCCATTTATTTATCTCAGCCAGCGAAAGCATTTTATCAGCTGTTCCGCGGTGCCAATGTGATAACCTTCTGAAAAGAAGATTATCTGGCCGTTATTTCTAATGGCCAGAACAGCGGGCAAGTTTCCGCTTGAAGAAGGTACACTACTTATCAGTTTTCTGACGTCATCGCTTTCGTCATAAAGGAGCTTGGCTGTTTCTGGTAGAGCAGAAAAACTCTCGGTCTGAAACCCCGCTGGCAGTCTGTCCTTAGCTACCACTATCAGCATCAGGCCCGGCCAGGAAGCGAACTGTTCTTTGAACTGCTTAATTTCATTTAGCAGGTGTTTGGAAGGTTCTTTTTCCGGGTCTATAAGCAGAAGAATCAGGCTCTGCTTGCCTGACGGGCCGGTTAGGTTAAAAGTAGTCTTTTGCCGCAGGTCATAAGCTGTGCCGTTAAGAATAAGCTGGCCAAGAGCAGCTGGGGGCTGGGTTTCTGTCCGCAAGGTAAACTTAATCTCTTGAGTTTTTCCGGCCGGGAGACTAAAGAAGTAAAGACGGGCGAGCACACTGCCGTCAGACTGCCGGTTGCCAGTAAGGAGCAGATACTGTCCGGCATCAACCTCTATTTCGGTTGGGAAAGAAGAAAAAGCCGAGTCGTTTTCATAGTCAAGAGTTTGGTATTTACCGTGGCTGAAGCGAGCCAGAGTGAAATGAGTATAGTAAACAGGCAGTTTTATTTCGGGTGTTGGTTGATAGATAAGACGGAGCCTGGCTTTGCCCATTTTTTCCTGTTTTTCTTGCCCTTCTTCATCCGCTAGGAAAAGTATTTCCCTCCATTTTCCGTCTTTATAATAATTAACCCGGCCAGTCGTCCGGTCAATTCTGGCAGGTACTCCTAACGTTCTAGCAATAGCTACAAAAAGAATTTTTTGTGAATAGAGGTCAGCCAGACCAAGTTTTAAAGCACCTTCGGGGAAAAGGGGAACGTTGTAATAGTTTTCGGACCAGTCAAGTTTCAGGTTGGCCTCCAGCCAGCGGACTATTTTTTCCGGTTGTTCTTTAAATTCCGTCTTTTGTTTTTCGTTAAAAAATTGATTTATAAAATTTCTCCAGGGGGTAATCAGCTCTCTGCCAATGCGAGGAGAGACTACATACTGAACATAGGTTTCATTATCAATGCTATCATCTTTAGCCGGTGCGTTTCTTAGATGATGAAGCAGGTAGCTGGCTGGAGTGTCGCGCAGGTCTTTTTCGCTGATAGCGCCAAGCAGACCGAGTCCAACCACTGTTTCTTCTGGTCTGAGTGCTTTGAGGTATTCCAGAATCTCAGGCCAGTTCCCGCGACTGAGTTTTAGATATTTCCAGGTAAGCTCAGCAGGCAGGTTCTTGTCTCTGGCCAGGCTTTCAGCCTGTTCTTGTTTGATGAAAGTAGCTTCGTACTTGCTCCTGATTTCATCTTCCTGTTTAAGCCGCCTGAGGTTTTCTTCTGACTTAGTCCGGTCCACTGTGTCCACGGTTCTGACCACCGGCGGGATAATGTCTAGGTCAACAATCCTTTCGGTAAAATCAGCCGGCTTAAGAACCAGAGTTACCTTGTCTGTGGTGCCCACTGAAACCTTAGTCCAGGCAAAAAGGTTATCCTGATAGGCCTGAACGTACATATCGCCCAGACCGGTCAGCAGTGTGGCCTGTCCTTTTTCATCAGTAATCCTGGTGACGACTGGATAAAACTCAGCATAATTATAAATGCAAAAATCAACCTTCACCCCCGGTCGGGGCTGGCCTTTTTCGTCTACCACTTCTACTTTCAATACAGAAGTCGGAGCGTAGATAGGCAATTGGTTAATTTTAGTATAAAGATCGGTCTTAAGGATGGTTTCTTCAGGTCCCTGATACTGGCCAAAAACAGTCGTGTGGACCAGCATGGCTCTCTTAGCCGGTCCGGTGAACCAGGCCATATTGAGTTCAGGCTCAGGTTCACAGGCCCCCAGATAATACCAGCGTCCGTCTACCCAGACTTCTACCCAGGCATGGTTGTCATCAGTATGAGCCCATCTTGGCGTGTAGACCTGCCGCGCTGGGATGCTAACTGCCCGGAGAGCAGCCACGGTAAAAGTCGACTCTTCACCACAGCGGCCAAAGGCTGTCTTCACCGTGGCTAAGGGAGCTGAAGTCCTTTCATCTGTGGGATGATAGGTTACTTTTTCGTGGCACCAATGGTTTACTTCCAGAGCTGCCTGGTACATGGACAGGTTCTGAATCCGTTCTTTAAGTTCCTCCAAAAATACACCTCTGGCTTCATCCGGGTTTTCGTTGTTAACTCGGTAAGGAAGGACAAAATGGCGGAAGATATCTTCCGGGATGTTTTTTCCCCAGGAAAAGAAGTCACGCGCCTGGAAAGCCAGTCTCACCTGGTTTAAGAAATATTGACCATCCAGGTTGGCTAGGTCGCTGAGCGGCATGAAGGCAAACAGGAATTCCAAGGCTTCTCTTTCTTCTGTGGTCAGCTTCTGTTTCATGACCGAAAACAATTCACTTTCGCGACCCCGTGCCAATTCCAGCCTTTTCAGATACTGCTGGTGTACAGTTTTCCGGTAGGCAGGCTCATTAAGGAAATGTTTTTCCGACTGGCAGGAAGTAATGGTCAGGATAAACAGAGATAATATTAGGTTCAGGCCAGAAATAATTTTATTTTTGGTGTTCATTTTTATGGCCTCTTGTCTTTAATCTTATCATAAAGATTTTATATGTCGGTCAGGAACATATCAAGCTTGATTTATTTCGGGACCAGAATATTTTTTTTGCTTAAGAGAATTAAGCTATAATAACGTTAAAATGGATTAGATACTCATTATTTTTTGCTTGCTCTCGAGATTGGACCTTGAGGTAAAATTAAAACTAAAAAACTGGGATAAAATGAGATAAAAATGAGAAAATCAGCTCCACCCCCTTTAAAACAAGTTAGAAGGCTTTTAACTTCGGTTAAGCAGGGAACTTGGTTTTTACTTTTGCTGTTTGTTTTGAGCCTGATAGCGCTTGTTTCCTGTTCCAGGCCAGTGGAAGAAAGCATTAAAAAAGACACAGTGGTTAAACCGGGCGTTGAAGTTTTCCTGGAAAAACACCTGGACCTGGTGGCTGGTAAAAAAGTAGGTTTGATAACCAACCCTTCTGGAGTCAATCGAAAACTGGAAAGCACGGCCTGGCTGTTCAAACAGAACCCACAGATTAAACTGGTGGCTCTCTACGGACCCGAGCATGGTGTGAGAGGCAACGCTCAGGCTGGCGAGTACGTTCCTTTTTATTTTGATGAGAAGTTTGGCCTTCCAGTCTTCAGCCTTTATGGTCAGACCTTCAGGCCGGACCCTGGAATGATGAAAAATATTGACGAATACATGCGCTCTTTTGATACCCAGCACCTTGGTAAAATCCCTGACCGAGGCATGGTTCAGGATGTGGAAGTCATGGTTTTTGACATTCAGGATGTAGGCACCAGGGTTTATACATACCTCGCCACTATGGCCTATGCTATGGAAACATGTGCTGAGCTGGGAATAGAATTTGTCGTTCTTGACCGGCCAAACCCAATAACTGGGGAGATAATGGAAGGGGCAGTGCTGAAATATCCAGAGTTCAGCTCTTTTGTCGGTCTTTATCCCATTCCTCTGCGTCATGGAATGACGGCCGGGGAATTAGCCAGGCTTTTCAACGACCGGTTTTTAAAAAAGAAAGTAAAGCTGACGGTAATTCCGATGGAAGGCTGGCATAGAAAGATGTGGTTTGACCAGACGGGACTGCCCTGGGTCCTGCCTTCTCCCAACATGCCAACCCTGGACACGGCCACGGTTTATCCTGGCCAGGTTTATCTGGAAGGAACTAATGTCTCAGAAGGCCGGGGCACAACCAAGCCCTTTGAGCTGTTTGGTGCTCCCTGGGTTGACGGCTTTGAATTGGCCCGCCAGCTGAACAGCCTAAACCTGCCGGGAGTTATTTTCCGGGAGGCCTGGTTTACGCCGGTTTTTTCCAAGTATCAAAATCAGTTATGCGGTGGCTGTCAGCTGCATGTCATAGACCGTCAGAAGTTTAGACCTTTTTTAACCACTCTCTGGATCATCAGAACCATCATGGACCTTTATCCCGATAAATTTTCTTTCTATCCAGACTATTTCGATAAAATTATGGGCAATTCGGAAGTAAGGCTGGCTCTAGAAGCTGGGATTTCACCGCCGCAAATTATTCAGAGGCTGGAAAACGGCTTACTTGAGTTTGAACGTCTGAGAAAAAAATATCTTCTTTACAGTCCTTGAGGAAACTGCTTTTCTCTTGCCAGAGCCTTCCTTTTTCAGATACAATTAATCGCTCTGCAGTTTAAAAAAACATTTGAGGGAGAAAGAGATGGAAGAAAGAAAGAAATTTCCTTTGGCCAATCCCGTTTCTTTACTGCTGGACAAAGAAAAAGAGGATTTCCAGAGGCAGGACTTTCTCCACTTGATAGAACTCAAGCAGTTAGAAATGATTACTTTTCATTATGTGGGGCTGGACGGGCAGATTAAAGATTTAAAAATTCCTGTCACCAGCCGGCAACAGGCCGAAAGTATCCTGGCTGAAGGGGAGAGGGTGGATGGCTCTTCTCTCTACAAGGGCTTGGTAGATGCCGGATTGTCTGACCTGTACGTGATTCCTGTTTATCGTTCAGCTTTCCTCAACCCCTTCAATGACAAAAGTCTGGATTTCATGTGTCGTTTCCTCGATAAAGAAGGGAAGCCAGTTAACTTCACCTTGGATAACATCCTGGTCAGAGCTCATCAGAATTTTAAGGACAGTTCTGGTCTGGAACTGTGGGCTCTGGGAGAACTGGAGTTTTTTCTGCTGAGCGAGCAGGAAAAATATGTTTATCAACTTACCAGACAACGTGGTTATCATGCTTCCTCTCCCTTCTTAAAGAGCGGTCAGGTGCTTGACGAAATGGTCAGGCTTATATCTCAGATTACTGGTGCCGTTAAATATGCTCACAGTGAAGTTGGTTTTGTAGAAAAAGTGGAGAGCGAAAAAGAAGAAATACACGGTAAGATGGCCGAACAGTTAGAAATAGAATTTCTACCAGAGCGAGCTGAAGATGCAGCTGACCATCTGGTACTGGCCAAGTGGCTCATCAGGAATGTTGCTTACCGTCACGGTATGGTAGCTACTTTCACTCCAAAGTTAGAGGATGGTGTGGCTGGAAACGGACTTCATTTTCATCTGGAGCTAAAAAGGGAAGGGAAAAACGTAATGACCGGTACTGATGGTCGACTTAGCCTGGAAGCCAGAAAATTAATCGGCGGACTCTGTTTTTATGCTGATTCCCTGACAGCTTTTGGCAATACCGTTGCTGCTTCTTATCTACGATTAGTGCCTCACCAAGAGGCTCCGACCAGGGTTTGCTGGAGCGACCTGAACCGTAGTGCTATGATTCGTGTTCCTCTGGGCTGGTCCAGGCTGGCAGACCTTGCTCGCCTGGTCAATCCGCAGGAAAACGAACCTTACAACAGGTATGGAAGCAAACAGACAGTAGAAATAAGAACGCCCGATGGTAGTGCTCTCATCCATCTGGTACTGGCAGGTATTCTTATGGCCGCGGACTGGGCTTTAAGCAGGGCAGAAGCGAATGAAAGCGGTAAAGAAGCCATGGAGCTGGCAGAAAAGCTTTACGTCAGCGGCAACATTTTTGCTGACCAGAAACTGCTGCAGAGCTTGCAGAATCTGCCGGGTAGCTGCCAGGCTTCAGCCAGGATTTTACTGGAAAAGCGCGGCCTTTATGAAAGGAAAGGGATATTTCCGCCCAGTATTATTGACTACGTAGCTGATATGCTAAACAGAGAAAATGATGGAGACCTGCAACAACAATTAGCTTCGCTTTCTTCCGATAGCCGCCTGGTCCTGGCTAGAAGAATAATGCACCGGGATTTACACAAACATTGAAGGCCTGGGTATCAAAACTTCAGGTTAACAAATCTTCTGTGTTCAGAAAATTCTGACCGCAAGGTTGACCACAAAGAATTAAACCTTTCCTGGATTTCCTGATAGAGAGAAACGCGGGAAGTTTCTGGCTCAGCCGTCAGAATATCCTTTTTGATAAACCTTGAAGTCAGTTCGGAAATGGGAATGGTCTGGCCATTTTCCTGGTTGAGGTAGCACCAGATGGCCTGAATGGCAGCTCCGTAGGCCGCCGATTCAGGTTCGCTCAGCGTGACCACTGGCAGGTTTAGGACATCAGAGAGAATCTGCAGCCAGACCCGGCTTCTAGCACCACCACCTGTGGCTCTTATTTCCTGCAGATTAAGGCCAATGGTTTTCATACGGCCATAACCATAAGCAAGGTTCAAGATAGTTCCTTCCATAACTGCCCGGGCCAGGTCAGCTGGCTTAAAATTATGGCGGGTGAGGCCAAAAAACACTCCTGAAGCTTCGGGAAGTACGGGCACTCTTTCTCCATCAATAAAGGGTAGAAAGATTAAGCCGTTGGCTCCAGGTCTGGAGCTTTCTACCAGCTTTTCCAGACCCTGATTGTCAACTCCTAAAATATTTTTCAGAAGCTCAGTGGTGTTGGTTACGTTCATGGTGCAAAGCAGAGGAAGCCAACCGCCAGTACTATCACAGAAGGCGGCGATTTCTCCTTCCGGGTCTATGAAAGGTTGAGAAAAGTAGGAAAAAATAGTGCCAGAAGTCCCGAGACTGACGGTGCCGGTTCCTTCGCTAACGTTGCCCGTGCCGATAGCGGCCATCATGTTATCACCGCCACCACTGGAGACCAGCACCCGGGAAAAACCATATTTTTCCGCTACCTGCTTTTTCATCCAGCCCACTGCTTCTAACGGGTGGGAAAGTGGAGGCAGTTTGCTTTTCAGTTCCGGGTCTATAATACGGATTGCTTCTTCATGCCAGACTCTATTTCTTATGTCCATCAGGCCGGTGCCTGAAGCGTCTCCGTATTCCATGTGCGGCCGACCGGTAAGATAAAGATTGAGATAATTATGGGGCAGAAGGACATGTCGTAGACGGGCATAATTTTGCGGTTCATGTTTTTTCAGCCAGAGAATTTTGGAAGCGGTGTAGCCTGTGGCCAGGCTGAGGCCTAATTTATCTACACAGGCTTTCTGGCCTCCAAGTGCTGAGATAATTTCTTCCGTTTCCGCCACCGTAGAGGTATCGTTCCAGAGCTTGGCCGGCCGTATAGCTTGAAAATTTTCGTCGAGTGGGACGAAGCCATGCTGCTGGCCTGATACCCCCAGACATACTACTTCAGACGGTTTAATACCAGAGGCTTTAAGGGCGAGGAGGATAGCTTCGTCCATAGCTTTTAGCCAGATTTCTGGATGCTGCTCTGATTCACCTGGTTTTAACCCCTCAACCATCTGATGGCGGCTATAGCCTCTGCCCAGAACCTGGCCAGAATTAATTTCCACTACCAAAGCTTTTGTTCCCTGGGTGCCTGAATCTAGGCCTATGGCGTACATTCTTTAGCTCTCCGTCAATTATTAAATTATTAAGCAGCCTATGTAGGTCAAGAAGTTTTCTCGCTTGATTTTCCCGCCCAGATGCGGCTGAAAATTTTTATCAGGAAAAAGCCGCTGATGATAAGTAAAACACTCCAGAACAAACCAAGAGAAAAGCGTCCGTAAAGGAATGCGCCAGCACCAAAAAGAGCAGAATAGACGAACAGGCAACCGCTGACCCAACCAGCCAGAGATTTAGTTAGACTATCAGGTGAAGGTTCTAAACAGGCTTCTTCTCTGATTTTTTTCCAGCCTGGGCCGGCAGGCCTGACCAGCTGATAAAAGGAAATTAATTTTTCTTTGGCCACGGGTTTGGTCAGATAGGTGACTAACAGCCAGACCACAGTGGTAAAAGCGATGGTTACGAGAAGAGAGAGGTGCTGTGGAACAGGATGACCGGCTTTACCCCGGATAAAGAAATAAACAGCCACGCTGAAAGAGCTGGCCATAGCGGCAATTTCTGACCAGGCGTTGATACGCCACCAGAACCAGCGTAGTAAATAGATTAGCCCTGTCCCAGCTCCGATAGAAAGCATCAGGTCAAAACTGGCTTTGGCTGATTCCAAAACAAAGGTTAAGAGGCTGGCCAGGATCATCAGCACCACGGTCATTACCCGGCCGGCTGCCACGTAATGTTTTTCATCCTGACTGGGTTTAATAAAGCGGCGGTAAAAGTCGTGAACAAGATAAGAGCTGCCCCAGTTCAGGTGAGTAACTAAAGTTGAAACATAAGCAGCCAGCATACCAGCTACCATCAGACCAAGGAAACCTGCCGGAAGAAATTTCAGCATGGCCGGATAAGCCATATCATGATTTATTAACCTGGGGTCTACGTTGGGAAAAGCTTTCTGAATATCAGACAAGTTTGGATAAATGATGAACGAACTCAGGGCTACCAGAATCCACGGCCAGGGACGCAAGGCGTAATGGGCAAAATTAAAAAATAGGGTTCCAGCCAGGGCATCTTTTTCGCTCCTGGCAGCCAGCATCCTCTGAGCGATGTAGCTTCCGCCACCCGGTTCAGCTCCGGGGTACCAGACGGACCACCATTGAACAAAAACGGGGATAATAAAGATAGAAAGAGCTATGGTCCAGTTACCGAAATCTGGTAAAAAGGTTAGAACTTTTGGGTCTAGCTTATGAACCAGACCGGAAAGTCCTCCGATTTCAGGTTGCTTCAAAGCAAAAACCGCAGCCGAGATTGCGCCGGTCATGGCAATGCCAAATTGAATCAGGTCCACGACCAGAACTCCCCAGAGACCGGCGGTGGCGGCAAAAATGATGTTGATGATGCTGCAGATAATCAAAGTCCTGGACATAGGCCAGCCCAGGATAACGTTAGCAATTTTAGCTGCAGCCAGGTTGACCGAAGCCATAATCACGCAGTTAAAAAATAAACCCAGATAAATAGCCCGGAAGCCGCGGACAAAGGAAGCCGGCTTACCGGAATAACGAAGTTCGTAGAATTCAAGGTCAGTCAAAACCTGAGACCTTCTCCAAAGGCGGGCAAAAAAGAAAACAGTCATCATACCGGTTAAAAGAAAAGCCCACCAGGCCCAGTTGCCAGCTACCCCGTTATTCCGGACGATGTTGGTGACCAGATTTGGTGTATCGGTGCTGAAAGTGGTGGCTACCATAGAGATACCAATCAGCCACCAGGGTGCAGCTCGACCAGAGGTGAAGAATTCAGAAGTATTTTTACCGGCCCGGCGGCTCAGAACCAGTGGAGGTATAAAACAGATAGAAATAGAGACAACGACGATTAACCAGTCAATTGTTGCCAGATGCATTCTTCAATCCTTTTTCTGAATTATTTTCAGTTTAGTTCTTATACCACAGGGCGGAAAAACAAGTCAAAATAACTGTTCAGTGATTGTGGTTATATTTTCTGCCATTCTGGCTTATGTTCGTAAACCCATTGATAATAATCAACATGTTTTAGCTCTGAAGCAGCATCGCGGTCCAGAAGAATAATAGCTTTGGGATGGAGCTGCAGGGCAGAGGCTGGTACCATACTGGTTACGGGACCTTCCACAGCCAGAGCAATGGCCCGGGCTTTTTTCTTTCCGAATGCCATAAGTAGGCAGGTTCTGGCTTCCAGAATGGTCCCGATGCCCATGGTTATGGCATGGAAGGGAACATTTTCTTCGCCCCCGAAAAAGACAGCATTATCTTTTCTGGTCTGGTCAGTCAGAGTCTTTATCCGCGTGCGTGAAGCAAGAGATGAGGAAGGTTCGTTAAAACCGATGTGCCCATCTGTGCCCAGCCCCAGTATTTGCAGGTCGAGACCACCAGCTGCCTTTATTTCCTGTTCATACTGTTCACAATAAGCCGGAATATCCTCAGCCAGACCGTTTGGAATATGGACGTTTTCTGGTTTAATGTTTACCTGACTGAAGAGATTTTTCCACATGTAGTAATGGAAGGAAGCTGGGTGGTCTGGCTGAAGACCAACATATTCATCCAAGTTAAAGGCCACCACTCGGCTGAAATCAAGACCTTCTTCCCGGTGCATACGAACAAGATTTTTGTACAGAAGTAAGGGAGTGTTGCCGGTAGCAAAACCTATTACCGGTTGAGGTTTTTCCTGAATGATTTTTTTGACTATCCTGGCAGCCAGCAGACTGGCTTTTTCACTATCAGGCTGGATGATGATTTCCATTTTTCTCTCCTTAAAAAAGATGAAAAAAACAGACCCAGATAGCCTTATTTTTTTATTTCCGGCAAAGTGGCGGCGGCTACGGCTTGCCCAACCCGGCGGCTCTCTTCATCGGTTAAATGAATTTTAATTTTCTGGGAGAGAGCCGGGAATTCAGCCCGCAGCACTTTTTCCGCTTCCTGTTTTATCAGCTCGCCGCCGATACCAGAAGTGACGCGGCCAAGAATCATCAGATGCTGATAATCATAAAATAGAGAATATAGATGTGCCGTATAACCAAGATACAGACCAACATCCTGGAAAATCTGCCGGGCACGGTCATCGCCTTTTTCCGCCATGGCCTGGATGTCCTTCAACCTGTCTGGCAGTTTTTTATCTGCCGGAAAATTGAAACCAGCGGCCAGGGCTAATTTATTTACTGCCTGCTGGGAAAAGTACATGGCTCCCACACCTGAGTCTCCCGACCATTCATCAACAGCGGCCTGCGGGTTCAGGTCCACGGGCGCAAAGGCCAGCTCATCCAGCCAGCCAGGAAGATGACCTGATGGGTTAAGATAACCGCCAGCTTCGCTCGAGCCCATAGCCACGCCAAGAACTCCTGGACTGTTCAAAGTTAGATATCCGGCTAGGGCAGTAACTTCTCCATCGTTAAGCACTTCGAAGGGTACGCCCCATTCTTTTTGCATCTCTAGAAACATATTCTTAACTTTTTTCTTGAAAATGTCCTTAGGCACACCGCGAAAGAGTGAGGCAATACGAACCTGGTTGTTAATGTAAATTCCAGCAGCGCTTCCACCTATAGCTTCAACTCTGGGCAGGAAAGAAGCTGCTTTTCGCAGACCGGATTGGATATTCTCATAATGATAGCTGGGGTCAGCTTGCTCTTGAGGTTGCCAGGGAATTTCTTCACTAAAAACCACTTCACCGTCTTTAAGGGCCGCTATCTTAAAATCAGAAGCTCCCAAGTCAAATCCCAGACGGCAGCCGTCTAGGTGCCCGCCAAGCTGGAGCTGGTTATCTCTAGCACAGGGAAAATCTTTTTCTTCCACCAGACAAACGGTAAATGGTTTTTCATAAACCGTACTCATCAGGTTGACGTCAAATTGTCGTGGTCCAGAAACGGCATAGGTTTCTTTTATCAGACGGAATAGAGCTTCTGGCCCGCAAAAGTAAATTTTCCAGCCGCCTTTCTGCCAGAGTAAAAATTTTATGATTCTTTCAAGATAAAGCCAGGTTAGGGGCAGAGTTTTTTCCTCAGGCGGAAGCAGAAAATCTTCCCAGGTGGAGACCAGACTGTTTTCTCTTTCAATGGCTATTTTTATCTTTTCCGTACGCTTTTCCCCCTGAGCCCGGTACCATTCCATAAAAAGTCCCATGGGTATAAAATACGGGTCATAGGTAGGTGGAAACTTTGGCTGGATAAGGTTTTTAAGCCCTTCAAACAGGTTTTTCATCTTTTCACCTCTCTGAAATTATAACAGTTTTAACCCTGAGAGAAAAAGTCTTTCAGCCCAGAAATAGCCTTTAGGCTGTTTATTTAAAATTAACGTTTGTCTGGCTTTTCTCATCTGTGTCTCTTTTAACCATAAGTTGTTAAAAGATTTTTTCCCTTCAATAAAGTCATTTTAAAAGCAGGCATAATTTATTCTTACCCCAAAAGTCAAAAAATCGGCCAAAGCCTGTTAATAAAATTCTCATTATCATCATAAATTGCTTACGAGGAAATAAGGCTACAATATTAATGAAAAAAAACTGAAATCACCGCAATTTGATTAATGAACCGAGCCTTTATTGACATCTTTGAGTTAATAAAATAGCATAAAAAAAGTTTCTGTTAAGATGGCAGGATGAAACATGTTG
>JACIYK010000269.1 GCA_014359965.1 Candidatus Aminicenantota bacterium | reverse complement strand
ATTCTCAACCAGGCAGGAGTAAAAATTGCTTTTTCTTCTTCCAGCTCCTCAGCAGCCAAGGACCTTCCCTACCACGCGGCTAAAGCTGCAGCTTTCGGGCTCGACCGCAAAGAAGCACTTAAAGCCGTGACCATCTACCCGGCAGAGATTTTTGGCCTTGATAAGGATATGGGCAGTCTGGAAAAGGGCAAGCTGGCTAACATCGTGCTGGCCAGAGGAGATATTCTTGAACTCGGCACCACTATTGAGAAAGTATTCATTGAAGGTCAGGAAACCGACCTCAGCAACCGTTACACTGAGCTGCTGGAAAAGTTCAAAAAAAGAGAAAAGAAATAAAAAAATAAAACCTCCCTGCGAAAAAAAAGATAAGGCTGGCCTGAGCGCCTCAGGTCAGCCTTTTTTACACCTTAAAAGCACGAATTAAAATCAGCGGTAAATCGGCTTCACTCCCATGATGTAGAACATAAAGGCATACTTATCAGTAAGTTCATCAATGGCTTTGGTGATGTTGCTTGAGCCATGGCCAGAACGGGTTTCTATACGGATAAGAATAGGGTTATCACAGCCCTGTTTTTCCTGCAGGGTAGCAGCAAACTTAAAGGAATGAGCCGGAACTACTCGGTCGTCATGGTCAGCCGTGGTAATCATAGTCGCTGGATAGCAAACCCCATCCCGGATGTTATGAAGTGGCGAATATTTAATCAGATATTTAAACTGTTCTTCATTATCACTGGAACCATATTCTACTACCCAGCCCCAGCCTACCGTAAACTTGTGAAACCTGAGCATATCCAGCACTCCAACAGCCGGAAAGGCTACCCCGAACAACTCCGGTCTTTGGGTCATAACAGCTCCAACCAGCAAGCCACCGTTAGAACCACCTGAAATCGCCAGGTATTTGGGTGAAGTGTATTTTTCCCTTATTAGGTACTCAGCCGCTGCGATAAAATCATCAAAAACATTCTGCTTGTTCTGCAGCATTCCCGCTCGGTGCCAGTTTTCGCCATATTCACCACCACCTCTCAGGTTAGGCTGGGCAAAAACTCCACCATTTTCCAAAATTGGTACAATGGAAGGATTAAAGGCTGGCAGCAAGCTGATGTTAAAACCGCCATAGCCAGTCAGGAAAGTGGGGTTTTTTCCGTTCAGCACCAGTCCCTTTTTGTGGACGATGAACATGGGAACTCTCGTGCCATCTTTGCTGTTGTAGAAAACCTGTTTGACCTCAAAATCTTCCGGGTTGAACTTTACCTGCTGCCTGATGAAAACTTCTGATTGACCGCTCTCCAAGTCATACTTATAGATGGTTGGCGGGTAGTTAAAAGAATTGAAGGTGTAGAAAATGATTTTATCATCACGCCAGCCGCCAAAACCCGAAGCTGTACCAATTGCCGGCAATTCGATTTCTCTGACCAGACTACCATCAGGCCGGTACTGATAGACCATGGTATGAGCATCTTGAAGGTAGGTAGCAAAAATATATCCACCGGCCGTGGCAACTGCTGTTAACACTTCTGGCTTTTCCGGAAGAATTTCCTGCCAGTTTTCTCTGTCTGGCTTTTGTGGGTCAATCAGCACCAGCCGATAATTAGGTGCTCCAATGTTGGTGCGTACCAGAAACTTATCCCCGATGTTATCAATAACCTCGCTATCATTATCAAACCCAGGAATTAAAAGCCTGAATTCCGATTTTTTTTGACTGAGGTCCTTCCAGTATATTTCATTTCCCGAAGTTCCAGCAGAAACTTCCAGGATAGCGTATTTCTGGTCTTCAGTAACACCAAGGTTAAAATAACGCAGGGGATGCTCCCGGTCTTCGTAAACGAGCTGGTCTTTTTCCTGGGGCTGACCGAGTTTATGGTAAAAAACCTTCTGGAATTCATTGCGAGCTTTTAACTCCTGTCCAGGAGCTGGTTTATCATACCCAGAGTAGAAAAACCCATCCTGGTACCAGGAAGCACCAGAAAATTTAACCCATTGGATACGGTCGGGCAGCTCTTTTTTGCTGGCAATTTCCATCACTCTGATCTCCGACCAGTCAGAACCAGCTTCTGAGCGGCTGATGGCCACATAGCGAAAATCAGGAGAAAACCCAGCCAGGTTAATCCTGACGGTCCCGTCAGGCGAAAGTTCGTTGGGGTCAATAAAAACCTCTGGACGACCATCCAGACCTTTCTGGTAATATATTACAGATTGGTTCTGCAGCCCATCGTTTTTGTAAAAGAAATAATATTCCCCTGCCCTAATAGGCTGTCCCATACGGGGATAATTGTAAATGTTCTTTAGCCTTTCTCTTATTTTTTCCCGGTAAGGTATTTTCTCCAGGAAACTGAACGTCAATTTATTCTGCTCTTCTACCCATTTTTTGGTCTCCTCAGAATTATCATCTTCCAGCCAACGGTACGGGTCAGGGATTTTCGTGCCAAAATAATCATCCACCACTTCAACCTTTTTGGTCTGGGGATAGACAATCTTTTCTCTGACCTGGTTTTTACAGGCAGAA
>JACIYK010000268.1 GCA_014359965.1 Candidatus Aminicenantota bacterium | reverse complement strand
ATTTTTCAAAATTCTGGGTGCGGGAGTGATAACCAGCTCTTCCCTGCCACTGATAGCCCAGACCTCAACCAACCCTTTAAGCGGCCAATTTGCGGTTAAGGAACCACCAAGGCCTAAGGCTTCAGCAACTGTTTCACCAGATGACCACCGCTTCTGGTCCTTTGTCCGTGAACAATTTCCAATAACAAAAAATAATAAAATCATATACATGAACAACGGCACCATGGGACCATCACCTTATTACGTTCAGTGGGTTTTCTTCAGAAAAGAAGAGGAAGTTAATTTTACAGGAGCTTACGGCGGGCATGATGTGGCCAGAGCCAGGGTCGCAAAGTTTATCAATGGTCAGGAAAAAGAAATAGTTTTGACTCATAACGTCACTGAAGGCATAAATATCGTGGCTCAGGGCTTTAAGATGAAAAAAGGTGAGGAAGTAATTATCACCAACCACGAACATGCGGGAAACGCCATTCCCTGGTTCACCAGAGCGCGCCGGGATAAAATTGTCGTCAGAGTAGCTCCTCTTGGCCGGGATGCAGCTGAAACGCTGAACAACATAGAAAAAGTCATCAACAAAAAGACTAGAATTATTTCCATACCCCATATGACTTGCACCAACGGCCAGATTTTGCCAGCCAAAGAAATCATCAAGCTGGCTCACAGCAAGGGTGTTCTAGTGCTGTTGGATGGTGCCCATCCACCGGGCATGTTTAAGGTAGATGTTAAAGACCTGGATTGTGATTTTTATGCTACCTGTGGACATAAATTCCTGATGGCTCCCAAGGGTACTGGCTTTCTTTACATAAAAGAATCCTGTTTCGACCGGGTAGAACCAATCATGACCGGTGGTGGTTCAGATGCTGGGTGGGATTACGAACATGGACTTAAAGGTTGGAATCCTACTGCTCACCGCTATGACTACGGCACACAAAGTGCGGCTCTTTATTACGGCTTGATGGCTTCTTTTGATTTCGTTGAGGGAATTGGTCTTGACAATATTTCGGCCAGAGATATGGCTCTGGCCACCAGGTTAATGAAGGGTTTGAGCCAGATTCCAAATGTAGAAATTCTCACTCCCTGGGAAGAAAAATCGCGCTGCGCGCTGGTGGGTTTCCGGCTGAAAAATATGCCCTATAATAAATTTCAGACCTGGCTGATGGAAAAATATAAGATAAGAATCCGGGGCGTAGCTGAAAGCAAACTAAACTCTCTGAGAGTAACTACCCACATTTATAATACAACGGAGGAGGTTGACCTGTTGCTGGAAGCAGTCAAGGAAGCTTCCCGGCTCTAACTCTTTAACTTTATAAGTTTCAACGCTGTTTCGGGCACAAGCCGCTCATTAACTGTAACTTTATAAGAAATATTCACAAAGGCCTTTACAAAGCGTGAAAGGCCAAGGAGGAAAAATGGGGCGTTATGAAGAATTTGTCAAATTTCGCCAGGAAATGAATAAGAAAATTCTGCAACAGGGTCCGCTGGAAATAAAAAGGTTTTTCGGCCTCGATGAGCAAACTTATAAAGCTGGGGCCCTGGATGAAAAAACCAAGGAGTTGCTCGGCCTGGTAGCCTCAATGGTTCTACGCTGCGACGACTGCATCAGCTACCACATCATCCAGGCTCTGGAGAAAGGAGCTAAAAGAGAAGAACTATTTGAAACCTTTTCTATTGCTCTGATCGTTGGCGGTTCCATCGTCATCCCCCACCTGAGAAGGGCCGTGGCTTTTCTGGAAGAACTGGAAAATAAACAGAAAGAATAAAACAAAAAAAGAATTTAGAAAAACTTCTATTCTACAAAAGAAACGTCAACTGGAAATTGACAGCCTGAATGAAGAAGAGTAATCTTTCTTTTAATTGAGATTAGCTTACCAAAAAAATATTTAAAAGAAACGAAATCTGGTGTTGGATTATGAAGATAAAAATGAAGGTAAACAAGTTTGGTATTATCATAATCAATCTGATTTTTCTGCTAAACCTGAACCTAATCGCTTCTGATAAGAAAACAGAAGAATTAATAGCCGAATTCAAAAAAAACTTTTCTCTGGCCTTAAAAGCAACCTACAAAGCTGGTTCTAATAATCTTTTCGCCTCTTTTAATTTTTCTCTGGACTTGAAAAGTAACAAGGCACCAGAACCCAGTTTTATAACTGACCCGGAAGAATGGGCCAGACTTTCCATAATTAAGCCCAAAACTACTAGGGCCCTTCTGGAAATGGCCAGCCTGATGGTTTATTCTCAGGCCAGATACTGGATTAAATACACTCGTTTCATTGAAGACTGGCAGTATGAGTTAAAATGGGAAGACCAGAAAAGAAGGTTTTTTACCACCGAAGCATTAAGGTTTGACTCCAATGCTTTTTATCTCAACTGGACACATGCCTTTGCCGGCATGCTCTATTACGAGTTTGGCCGCGCCAACCATCTACCCTGGTACAAATCACTTCTCTTTTCTACCCTTGGTTCTCTTTACTGGGAATACATAGTAGAATGGCGAGAAATCATTTCTATAAACGACAATATCATGACTGGCCTGGGGGG
>JACIYK010000267.1 GCA_014359965.1 Candidatus Aminicenantota bacterium | reverse complement strand
AGCGGTGGAAGCAGAAATTCAGGCACAAAATTAATGTAAAAAAAAGCAAAATAGCCTGTAATTTTCTTGACAAGTAAAGCTGTTTTTGCTATTCTTCAAGCATATTTCTCGGGAATTTCATCCTGGGAAGAAAATTTATATTAATATAAATCAATAAGTTAAAGAGGAGAATTGTAAGTGCCAACTGTTAACCAACTGGTACGAAAAGGTAGGACACCTAAAAAGTATAAGAGCAAGGCTCCTGCTCTTGAGGGATGCCCACAGAAGAGAGGAGTCTGCGTCAGAGTTTTTACTACCACTCCGAAGAAGCCCAATTCCGCCTTGAGAAAAGTGGCCAGAGTTAGGTTAACTAATAACATAGAAGTTACTGCCTATATACCTGGTATTGGACATAATCTACAGGAACATTCCATCGTGCTCATCAGGGGTGGCAGAGTTAAAGACCTGCCCGGCGTCAGGTACCACATCATTCGTGGAACTCTGGATGCCGAGGGAGTGCAGAATAGATTTCAGAGCCGTTCTCTTTACGGTACTAAGAAACCCAAGGAGAAAAAAGCTCCAGGAAAGTAAGGTGACCGAGGAGAAGAAAGATGCCAAGACGTGGAATAGTCAGGAAGCGGAAACCACAACCGGATCCTGTTTACAATTCAACGCTGGTTGGTAAGTTTATAAACCTGGTTATGAGAAAGGGAAAAAAGTCAGTAGCCGAGCGGATTGTTTACAATACTCTTGAAATTTTAAAGCAGAAAACTAAGGAAGACCCGTTGAAGATTCTGGAAAAAGCTATTGACAATTGCCGACCGTTGCTGGAAACCAAGTCCAGGAGGGTTGGTGGTGCAACTTATCAGGTTCCAGTAGAGGTGCCAGAACAGAGGTCGATTTCTCTTGGCATGCGCTGGCTGGTTAAGTTTGCTAAAGAAAGAAGCGGGAAGAGCATGGAAGAAAAGCTGGCGGCTGAAATCCTGGATGCCCTGGCCAATAAAGGCGGAGCAGTTAAGAAAAGAGAAGATACTCATAAGATGGCAGAAGCCAACCGGGCTTTTGCTCATTATAAATGGTAAGAACAAGATTGCTTAAAGTGCAATTAATTAAATTACTTATAGTTATAAATGGAGAAAAAAGTTCATGCGGTCGTGCCCGATCGAAAGAGTCAGGAACATTGGCTTCATGGCTCACATCGATGCGGGGAAGACTACCACAACAGAGCGGATTCTTTATTACACTGGAATCACTTACAAGATGGGCGAAGTGGATGAGGGCACTGCCGTTATGGACTGGATGGTTCAGGAGCAGGAACGCGGCATTACCATAACCGCAGCGGCCACGACCTGCTACTGGCGGGACCACCGCATAAATATAATTGACACTCCTGGACACGTCGATTTTACCGCTGAGGTAGAGCGCTCGTTAAGAGTCCTGGATGGGGCAATTATAATTTTATGTGCTGTGGGCGGAGTAGAGTCGCAAACGGAAACGGTCTGGAGACAGGCCGATAAATATCGGGTGCCCCGAATAGTATATGTGAATAAAATGGACAGATTAGGTGCTGACCCACAGAGAGCAGTGGATGAGATACGTACCCGTCTGGGTGCCCGGCCGTTACCCATACAGATTCCGCTCGGGACAGAGGATAAGTTTCGTGGCGTGATTGATCTGGTCGAGCAGCAAGAAATTGTTTGGGAAAATGACCTGCTCGGCACGAACTTTGAAAAGAGACCGGTTTCCCAAGAATACAAGGAAGAAGTAGAGAGGAAAAGAAAAGAAATGCTGGAAATACTCAGCGAAGTGGATGATGAACTGATGAGAAAATACCTGGAAGATGAAGAAATTTCGGCCGAAGAAATCAGAAAGGCCATAAGAAAGGGCACAATCGGTCTGAAATTTTATCCGGTTCTCTTTGGTGCATCTTTTCGCAACAAAGGAGTTCATCCGCTACTCGATGCCATTGTAGATTACCTGCCTTCACCGGTTGATATCCCGCCAGTTAAAGGTTATCATCCGAAAACACACCAAGAAGAAGTCAGGAAAGCTACTGACAGTGAACCTTTCTGTGCTCTAGTTTTTAAAATCATGAATGACCCATTTCTGGGCAGCTTGGCCTATTTCCGGGTTTACTCCGGAAAATTAAAAAACGGCGCCTCTGTTTACAACGCCACCAAGGACCAGGAAGAAAGGGTCACCAGAATCCTGGAGATGCACGCTAACAAGCGTCGTGAGATTAATGAGGTTTATGCGGGCGAGATAGCTGCTCTTGGAGGCATGAAAACCCTATCCACTGGTGATACTCTTTGCCTTAAAAGCAGGCCATTGCTGCTTGAGCCACCTACTTTTCCTGAACCAGTGGTCTCTGCTACCATTGAGCCAAAAACCAAAGCTGATCATCAGAGGTTGTTAGCAGCTCTGGAAAGGTTTATGGCTGAAGACCCAACCTTTAAAGTGGGACAGGATCCTATGACCGGACAGACCCTGGTCCGAGGTATGGGAGAGTTACACCTGGAAATCATAATGGACCGTTTGCAGCGAGAGTTTGGCTTGCAGGCCAGGCTGGGTCG
>JACIYK010000266.1 GCA_014359965.1 Candidatus Aminicenantota bacterium | reverse complement strand
CAGAAACAGCCTGCGGAAGTGAAGGAATATGCAGAATGGCTGGTGCGTGGCATATATGAACATCTGGCTGAAGTAGACCAGAAAATTCAGGAAGCCTCCAGAAACTGGAGGCTAGAGAGAATGGCCAATGTTGACCGCAATGTCTTGCGTCTTGCTGTCTTTGAAATGCTTTTTGAAAAGAATCTAGCCCCGCCAATTATCATTAACGAGGCCATTGAGATAGCCAAAAAGTACTCCGGACAGGAGGCAGGTGTTTTTGTCAACGGCATTCTGGATGGCGTCTATAAAAGGCTCTACAAGCCAGTTGAGCTTGGTACTGAGGTCCTGGCAGAAAAAAAGGAAGAAAATAAAATGGATAATAAATCAGAGGAAGAGGTAAAAAATGAGTGATCAAGAACGTCGAAAAGAGTATCGACTGGTCCAAGAAGATTTAAGCGATCAGGAAATTATCCGGCTGGAAAAATGGAAAAAGCTCCAGGAAAAGGGGCTGGAGGTTTTTCCCCATCGGGCTGAGATAACTCATGCTGTGCATGAAGTTATTAGCGAATATTCTTTTCTTAGCAAAGAAGAACTGGAAGAAAAAAATATTAGCGTCAGAGTTCCGGGCCGTATTATTTCCGTTAGAAAAATGGGCCGAGCCACCTTCTTTCATATAGCTAATTTTCGGGACAAAATCCAAGTTTATTTGCGAGAAGATGTAGTTGGAAAAGAAAATTATGAACTCTTTGACTTGCTGGATATAGGTGATATCGTTCAGGTAAGCGGAAAGCTTTTCCGGACAAGAACCGGGGAGCTCACTATTCTGGCTGAAAGCTACGTCTTTCTGGCCAAATCCTTTCATCCACTGCCAGAAAAATGGCACGGATTGCAGGATGTAGAGTTAAGGTACCGCAAACGCTATCTGGATCTGATCATGAACCCGGTTTCCGGGGAAACTTTTCGGCTGAGAAGCCAGATGGTGGCCAAGATTCGAAGATTTTTTGATGAGCGCGGCTTTATAGAAGTAGAAACACCGATGATGCAGGTCATCCCGGGTGGTGCTCTAGCCAGGCCCTTTAAGACTTTTCACAACGCCCTAGGAATTGATCTTTACCTCAGAATAGCACCCGAACTTTATCTGAAGAGACTGGTCGTGGGGGGCATGGAGAAAGTTTATGAGATAAACCGTAATTTCCGCAATGAAGGGGTTGATTCTCAGCACAACCCCGAATTTACCATGCTGGAATTTTATCAGGCTTACATTGATTATCACCAGCTAATGGAACTTACCGAGGAGCTTTTCCTCTACCTGGCACGGGAATTGCACGGTAAAGATGAAATTCCTTATGGCGAACATACCATATCGTTCCGCCGGCCATGGAAAAGGATTAAGTTCATGGAAGCCATCAGAGAGATGAGTGGTCTGGCTCCTTCCAGGTTTGAGGACCAGAAAAGCTTGATTGACTTTGCGGCCACCCTGACTCCGGAAAAAAGGCCTTTATCTTATGGTAAGGCGTTGGATATTATTTTTGATAAACTGGTTAAAGAAAAAATTGTCCAGCCGACCTTTATCATCAATCCTCCAAAAGAGATTTCTCCTTTGGCTAAATCTGACCGTGAGGTACCTTCAGAAGCCGCCCGGTTTGAATTAATTATCGCTGGTATGGAGCTGGCTAACGCTTTTTCGGAGTTGACGGATCCCTTTGAACAGAGAAAAAGGTTTGAAGAGCAGGCAGCTATGCGTCAGACTGGTGATGAAGAATCCCATCTGGTGGACCTGGATTACGTTGAAGCTCTGGAATACGGCCTGCCACCAACCGGAGGGGAAGGCATTGGCATTGATCGCTTGGCCATGATTTTTTCCAACCAGAAATCCATCCGCGAAGTTATCCTCTTTCCACTGTTAAAACCAAGATGAAAGCTACCTGAGAGCAACCATGGGTTTTGAGCTGCTAATAGCCCGAAGATATCTTACGGCCAAGAGAAAACAGGCTTTTATTTCTGTCATTACCTTTGTTTCTATTCTGGGCGTGACCATCGGGGTTATGGCCCTGGTGATTGCGCTTTCTTTAATTACCGGTTTTCAGGAAGATGTTCAGGGTAAGATACTCGGTGCTACTTCACACCTGATGATATCAGACTTCTCTGGGGAAGGCTTAAAAAATTATAAGGCCCTGGCTCAGGAAGTAAAAAGAATTCCAGAAGTGGAGTCTGTCACGCCGGTAATTTACAGCACTGTGCTCCTGACCAATCAGGGACGGAATGCTGGTGTTTTGCTAAAAGGGCTGGAGATTGCAGAAGAAGTTAAGGTAGCTCATTGGTTAAGTAAACTTCTGATTGGAAACCTTCCTTCAGGGGAGTATCAGGAAGAGGTGCTATTAGGTAAGGACCTGGCTGCTGCTCTTGGGGTCTCGGTCGGTGACGTGGTCACGGTTATCATACCCTCAGGCCGGCTTACTCCAATTGGCGTTTTGCCCCGTACGAAAAATTTTAAAATCTGCGGTATTTTTAGCTCCGGGCTTTATGAGTTTGATTCCACGACCGCGGTAATCTCACTTCCTCTGGCTCAGAAGCTCTTTAACCT
>JACIYK010000265.1 GCA_014359965.1 Candidatus Aminicenantota bacterium | reverse complement strand
CCATTGATATGCCCAGTCAAAAATATCTTAAGAGCTATTGTTTTGGAGCTTTTCTGACTCTCAATTTGGGCCCCGTAGGCTTTCAGCCTGAAATTCTTTATTCCCGCCGCGGGATGGAAATGGAAATGCTGCTTGACCCTTCCGACCCAGCTTCCCTGGCCCAGGCTAAGGGCATGCTCGACTACATAGAAATCCCGCTCCTGGTCAGACTGAACATCATTCCGGCCGGGCCGGTAAAATTTTATATCTTTGGCGGGCCTTCTTATGGTTTCCTGCAAAAGGCAAAAGCCAGAATTACTTACATGGGAGTGAGCGAAACAGAAGATATCAAAGACGATTTTAAGAGCAACAGCCTGGCCGCTGTCGGCGGACTGGGCCTTGATATCAAGATACCCATGCTCTTCAAGGTTACCGCTGACGCCCGTTATCACTACAGCCTCAGCAACATCCTATCGGAAAACAGTGATGTTCCGACCGATAAAGCCAGGAATAACGGTTTTTCGGTAATGTTAGGTATCGGCTTTTAACCTGAAGAATTCTGAGACTTAATAAAAACTATTTCAATATCTTAATCTGACGCCTGACCGCAGATGATTTTTTGAAAATATCAGACCGCTTCTGATTTCATGAATGACAACAGAAAACACGGGTTTATTTAACTTCTTTTAAAACCCCTTTGTTCACCTGATAACATAAAGAACGTAGCTGGCTGGGACAGCACATCGGGTCTTCAGGTTTATGGGTCAGAAGGTCAAGGTAAATAAAACCCCGGGAGACCATTAGGCTTTTTACCTGAACCCGGTCCCCTAATTCAAGATTATTGGTCTGGAACCATTGGTTATCCTTTGAGAGAAGAGCTGTTAGCTCATAAAAAGAGCCGCTGCCTCCGAAATTAGCGACCAGGATGACCGCGGCATCAAGCTGGCCATCATGGTTTAAATCCCCGATGGAGGCAGTTTCTAACCTCAGGTTGATATAATCCTCCAGCGGTTTACCACTCTCAAATTGACCATTTTTAAGCTGATAGGTCTCAGAACCATGAGCCAGTCTGTAGGCAAAATTTTTAACCAGTTTGTCCAGCTCAGACCTAGAGGCCAGCTGCTGAGCGGAAAGCTGGAAATACCCGGCTGCGCCCAAAAATCCGACAAATAACAGGATACAGGTGCTGATTAAAGCTAATTTTGGGCCGTTTAATTTCATGACCATTTCACTTTTTTTACATCTTCCCCACTAATTTACTCTTAAAGTTTTTTGTCTTCAACTTTTTCCACCTTTTTTCGTCTCAAAATTTCTCCTAAAAGGGGAACCTTTCCCGGAAATTTTGCGTATTAAGACCTGATGGTTGATTTCTAAAAAATTTCCAATATTATTTTCAGGACCATAACCACTGTTGAGGATAATAAAGAGATTAAAACACAGGAGTAAAGAGATGAAAAACGGCTCGTCTTCAATCTGTAAAAGGCAAACAAATCATCGTTTTTCTGTTAACCATCTAGCTTTATTTTTTACGGCTCTTGTTCTTACCATCGTACTTTTCTGGCCGACCTTATTGCAAGCCGAAGGGTTGAACCTTCCTTCCAACAAATGGGGACTGAGTATCGGTAATTCACGGAACTTTACCGGACTCAGGTTCAATTACCGCGACCGGGAAGTGGAGAACATCAACGGTCTTAACCTGACCCTCTGGAAGCCTTACGGCAAATACGGTCAGGGAACAGTAAACGGCCTCTCTCTTGGGTCTCTGCCCGGAGCCAGTAAATTGCGCGGTCTGAATATAGGGCTAATCGGTGTGGCCGCCGGGCAGGAAGCCGCAGGAATAAACCTGGGATTAGCCGGAGCAGGAAGCGGGAAAAACCTTTATGGGTTCAACCTTGGTGGTTTGGGGATCGGCGCTGGGAAAAATGTGGTCGGAATAAACATAGGTGGTTTAGGAATTGGAGCGGGAGAAAACCTTATTGGTCTGAATGTTGGTGGGCTCGGTTGCGGAGCCGGCGAGAATTTATCCGGTCTGAATGTTGGTGGGCTCGGTCTGGGAGCTGGCAAGAACCTTTCTGGCCTGAATTTTGCTCTGGCTGGAGCTGGAGCAGGTCAGAACCTAAAAGGCATCACTCTGGCCGGGCTTGGTGCAGGAGCCGGAGAAAACCTGTCCGGATTAGCCATCTGTGGGCTGGGCCTTGGGGCGGGTGAAAATTTAACCGGCATAGCCGTGGCCGGGTTGGGAGTCGGAGCAGGAAACAGAGCTACCGGTCTTATTATAGCCGGACTTGGTGCCGGTGCTCCCTCGGTCAAAGGCCTGCTTGTTTCTGGACTGGGTGCCGGCGGCAAAGATTTGACCGGGGTGTTCGTCTCGGCCGGAACCATAAGAGTCACCAAAGAAGGCTGCCTGCATGGCGTCTCTGTGTCTTCTTTCAATTATTTTAGAGGACAGGTTTATGGGTTGTCGCTGGGTC
This sequence comes from Candidatus Aminicenantota bacterium, assembly GCA_014359965.1. Taxonomy (GTDB): domain Bacteria; phylum Acidobacteriota; class Aminicenantia; order Aminicenantales; family Saccharicenantaceae; genus Saccharicenans. The sequence goes on along the minus strand of JACIYK010000265.1, from coordinate 119 downwards.
TGGTCAATTATGCCTGGCAAGTGAAAAAAGGTTTCCAGCTGGGAGTCATAAACATCGTTAGAGACAACCCAAAAGGTCTTAAGGTGCTGCCGGTTTTAAATACTTCCTGGTAATAAGGA
>JACIYK010000264.1 GCA_014359965.1 Candidatus Aminicenantota bacterium | reverse complement strand
CACATTTTCGCCAGTTAATGACTTGGTTTCTAACCATTGTTTTAGCCTATTTTTCTTACACTCTCAGCTGATTATTTCTATCAATGGTCATCAAATAGAAATTTACCCCTCTTAAAAAAATAAATTAAGAAAAATAATAAAAAAGGGGCGGAATTCCCGCCCCTTTAAATCCTCGTTTTAATTCAGAATCAGAAACAGTACCTGAAGCCCAGTCCAATGTTGTAATATTCATCAAAATGGCTGTTCAGAGGTGAGCTAACTTCTACAAACATATGAGCCATCTTCCGGTAGTTATTAAAAATGGTGATGCCCAGCTGCCCAACTCCAAGGAAAGAATCCTTTCTGTCATCACGCTGCTTGGTTATGAAGCCAGGACCAAGACCAAAATAGAATTTGCCGAAATGCACATTGCCAAGCATGGAGGCATAAAATGATGACCGCCAGCTGTCACTTTTATTCGTCATGAGCAAACCGCCACTGTTTACCGTCAGGCTGAATTTATCCGGGTTGAGCCAGGTCATAATGCCCACCCTAACACCAATATAGAAATGGGAAGAACCATGAGCAATGGAAGGAACTATTTCTGCGATACCAAAGAATTTTTTCCGGGTCACGGTAAAGGATTTGCTGGAATCCGGTGAAGTTCCGGAAACAGCACCGTCATTATCCTGAGCCGTTACAGAAATCGTAAAGGTTCCTTCTTTATAAAGAGTTTTCTCCCAAACAAAGGGTTTTTCCGTATCAACATAAGAATCGATGACTTGTCCGTCCTTATCCCGGAGTTCGAAGGTAACCTTGGTAACTTCACCATCCTGGTCGCTGGAACCAGAAGCATCAAATGTCAGCGGACGACCGTAATAATAAGTGCAAGTCAGACAGTTGGGTACAACCTTAGCCACAGGTGGGAAATTGATGTAAACCTTGGCCTGGCAAGGGTTAGCTGACGGCTTATCAGCATGATTAATGGCTGTACCTTTAAAGGTATACTCACCAGAAGCATTCAGTTTGGTTTGCCACTTGGCATTCTGCGGAGAAAGCTCTTTAGAGTCAACTTTGTTGCCCTTGCTGTCAAATACTTCAACTTTAAGAGCTTTAGCATATTGACTTCCGCTCATATCCACAGTGATAGGATCACCAACGTTGGCTTTTGCCGGACTGACCTTGAGGTCACAGATTGCTTCGGGAATCTCTTCCACCATTCCTTTGTAAGCGATGTTACCGCATGGCTTAGGAATAATGAAAGTATAGGTTTTGAAACCGACTTTAACTTTTACAGCAAAAACTTCCACTGGTTTCTTACCGGCCCATTCCAGCGGACCACTGACTTTAACTTTGCCGCGGCTTCTAAACAACATCCACTGCACTTGGTCACCGATGTTCCAGACCGTGTCCTCAAACTGGGCTGTTTTCAGCTGTTCAATAAACGGCTGATAGATATCGCCCATGCCAGCTTGTTCAAACCCCAGCTTGATATCTTGAGCATATCTCTCGGCCAACATCTTCATTACTTCTGGAGTCGGGATTTTTCCACGCACTCTGGCAAATGTATAGTGGCCAAGAGACTTAATCTTTTTGACTTCGGCTGAGGCCTGAATTAACGAACCCAGTAACAGCAGAAAGACCAGAAGGATAACAACCTTTTTGTTATTCATTTATTTTTCCTCCTTCCAATTTTTTTAGAAGCAAGCTCTTCCCTTTTTTAATAATTTTTCGTTTCACTTGTTATCTTTCGATATTTAACAATAAGAAATTAAGAATGTCAAGAAAGATTTTTTCAGATTTTTCCTTGTTGTCTTCAGCCTCAAACTTCGTCCAACTCCGAAAAATGACGGCTGATTAGCTTAATCCAGCCTGAATCTCTCACGGCTGAGCTCAGGGCTTTCTCAATCAACTCCCGGCCAGCAAAATTTTTCTCCAGCATTGCAGCTAATAATTTCCGGGCGTTTCTTGGATTAATTTCTGGGTGTGCCTGAATTCCCCAGACATTTTTGCCTTTCAAGCGGAAAGCCTGGACCTCGCAGTCTTGGCTCCTGGCTATAATCTGAAACTCCTCTTCATCCAGCCCACAAACTTCATCATAGTGGGAAGAAAAAACCCAGACCTTTCCTTTTTGTCCTAACAAGGGGTCTTTCTTGATGATTTCAACCTCGATCCAGCCAATTTCAGGTCTGATTGCCCGACGAACATGAGAACTTCCGGCCAGAGCTAGGACCAGAAGCTGATGGCCAAAACAGCTACCCAGCACCGTCAGGCCCTCTTCAACAGCTTTTTTGACCACTTCCACTTCTTTTTCCACCCAGGACGGTGGGTTAACAATTGAGGCTTCTGAACCAGTTAATATAACATGGGTAAATCCTTCATCTAGGTTAGGAAACTGGCCATCTTCAGCCCGAAACACTTTATAAGGAAGTTTAATAAATTCTGTCCAGTGACTGACTGGGTCATAGATTTCCGGCCAAAGCGAGTTATCCAGAATGGCCAGTTTTTTCATCGTTCTTTTTCCTTTTTTTAACTTTTTCAAATCTTTTTCTCAAGCCAGTAAATTATAAAAAATTTACTGGCCTAAAAAAAGCGATAAAAAAATATTAGATTT
>JACIYK010000263.1 GCA_014359965.1 Candidatus Aminicenantota bacterium | reverse complement strand
CTGTAAAAATCAAAAAACTTTCTGTTGAATAAAATACCCAGCAGACCGTTAGTTCTTGTTAAAAGATTTTATCTAACTAGCTGCCCAATTTTTTTTAAAAGAGCTTCCTGATATAGACGGAAGTAAACCCTTTCTGTCTGTTCAATAGTTTCTTCTAAGGAACCCGAGGTATCTATCAAATAATGGGCATATGGTTTTTTCTTTTTGTCCGGTAACTGAGCTTGCAGCCGGGCCCGGGCTTGTTCTTCAGTCAAACCGTTCCGCCTGATAAGCCTGGCTAACTGTATTTCTGGTGAGCAGTGGGTGAGGATGAGGCGGTCGTAAAAATCTTGATAACCAGCTTCAATGACCAGGGCTGCTTCCGTGATGTATATTTCGTACTTATTTTCCTGTTCTAGTGCAGTTATTGTCAATCTGATTTTTTCCAGCACCGCAGGATGTGTAATTTGGTTCAGGTATTCCCTTTCTTCTTCATCATGGAAAACAATGCTGGATAATTTTTCCCGGTCAATTGAGCCATCTTCTTTAAGAAGTCCCCGGCCAAAGTGGTGGACCAGGTTTTTCCAGACAGGCGTTTCTGGCTGCATCAACTCATGTGCCAACTGGTCGGCATTCTGAACGTAACAACCTTTTTCCTTTAAGATGTTGGCGACTACAGATTTGCCTGTGGCTATACCTCCTGTTAGAGCCACCAGTAGCATTATCTGTCCTCAGTTTTCTAGCTTATTTTTCTTCTACAAAATGGAAATCGCGCTTGAAGCGCACAGCCACCCCTAATTTTCTGGACTTTTCCTGTTTTTTTTCTATTCTAATAATAGTTCCTTCCAGCACCAGTTTAACTTTTTTGCCTTCGGTCAGCTTGGTGGGCAAGTTGATAGCCAGGCTCACTTTAGACCCCACCACCGGGTTGGAATCAAGAGAAAAATAGGCTCCTGTGGAGGATATGTTTTCAATTACCGTTTTTTTCTTGAACTTCTGGCCCAGCGGCAGTTGACCTTCAATCTCTGCGGCCAGAGGCAACTCAAACCTCCATTCTCTTCTCCGGTTGACCACCACCGGAGTTTTAGCCCCCTTTTCCACTTTTGTTTTTTTGCTGGCTTCTTTTTTTTGCTGATGACTCATTCTTTATTCCCCCCTTCTAAAATAGAGCGGAGTTGATGGCGTAGAGAGCCAGCTGCAGCCGGCTATGGGTATTGAGTTTTGAATAGATACTTTTTATGTGAGACCTGACTGTATTTTTACTGATGAATAAAATCTGAGCAATTTCTTCGTTGCTTTTTCCCTGGCCGATAAGTCTTAAAACTTGAAATTCAGTCGGAGTCAACTGGTCTAGCGTCTTTTCCTTCATGTCTCTCCCGACCACAGAGATAATCCGGTCCATGATACTGGACATTTTATCCCGCGGCAACCAGATTTCGCCTTTATTAACCACTCTTATGGCTTCGGCCAGTTGAGTTGCCGGGTCGTTCAGGTCAAAATAACCGCGGGCACCAGCGTTAATCAGGTTGATTATTTCTTCGTGGGAAGGAATGTTGCCCAGCAGCAGAAGCTGGGTTTTAATCTGGGGCTTTATAGTTTCTTTGATAGCCTTGCAGATTTCTTTGAGGTGGGGGAGTGGCTCCAGATGAGCAAAAAGTATTACCTGAGGGGCTAACTGCCTGATGGATTCCATGAAATTTTCCATCGTACCTCTTTCCACGGTCACTATGTTAATGCTCCGGTCATTTTCCAGAGCTTTTAAGATTCCTGTCAGGATTAAATCTGATGGGCAATAAATTAAAAGCTTAATTTTTTCTTTAGCTTCCTGAGCGGTGGCTTTGTTTTCGGGTTTGGTTTTTTTTCTCGGCATACCCTTTTACCCCCGTCCAAATTTTTTGATATTGAGCATATTTATTACTTATTTAAATATTATAATTTAGATAACCTGTCAAGAAATAATTTGTTTCTGCTCTTAGCTTGGTAAATCTTATAAGGATAACATAGAGAAGTAGGCAAGATGTCTGGACTTTGGGTCTGAAATTTAAAGGAGCTCAGGGTAAAAAAAAAAACTAATTATTGCTAGCCACCTGAGTTCTGATTTTATAATGGGGCTGAAGCTTTAAAACAAGCTGCTGGAAGTTTCTGCGGCCAATTTTTTTCATTTCTACCTTACTAACCTGGCCACTGAGCTCCATTCTAATAGGATGCAACAGCATAACCGTGGCCGGTACGTTGATAATCAAGAGTAGCTGGCTACCAACCTGAACCGGGTTTCTCAGGAACAAGTGAGCCTGTTCAGCACTGATGGCTTTTATTTCGGTCTTTTCTTCAAAACTTCTGCCCAAGGCATTTTGGCCTTTAACCAAAGCCGGAAGAGAGAGCTTTAAAAGACGCTCTCTCTTCCGATCTCCGGTCACGCCTTGGATGGAGGGTTTATTTTTAAACTGCGAATCTTTTTCTTTTATCACTTTTTCTTTTATCATTTATTAATTTTAAAAAGACTTTTTTCAAGCTGCCAATCCTTCATCTAGGTGAATATAGGGGTGATTTTTTCTGACCACCGTTAAACCTCTCGGCTTGTTGTTTTTGTTCCTATCAATAGGACGTTTTCCCTGAGATTTTTTTCTCATACTGA
>JACIYK010000262.1 GCA_014359965.1 Candidatus Aminicenantota bacterium | reverse complement strand
AGCGCAACTCTTAGCCAGATTATATAGAATGTGGAAATTTCAGACAACAAAATTTTTTAACTATGAGATTTTAAAGAAAAACTATTCAAGCGCCGAAAAACTTGTACCCGTTTCGGCCGGCTTCTTTGGCGGCGTAGAGAGCCAAGTCAGCTTTTTTCAGCAATTCATCAGGCTCTTCGGCTTGGTCAGGAAAGAAAGCCAGTCCCAGGCTGGCCGTTATTATAAGATTCCGTCCATCAATTTGAAGGGGCTGGTTGAAAACAGTAATTATTCTTTCGGAAATTTGCCTGGCACAATCTATGGACTTTAGTTCTCCAAGAATGACGGCAAATTCGTCGCCACCAAACCTGGCCACAGTGTCAGTTTTTCTTATCACTCCTGTTAGCCTCTTTCCGGTTTCCATGAGCACTCTGTCTCCGAAGGTATGTCCGTAGGAATCGTTAATTTTTTTAAAAAGGTCCAGGTCAAGCATGATTATGCCGGCCTTGAGTTTCTTTCGTCGGGCCTGCTCCAGGCAGATTTTCAGGCGGTCGTTAAACAGAATACGGTTGGGCAGACCTGTCAGGCTGTCGTGGATGGCCAGGTAATGAAGCTGTTCTTCCTGGCTTTTGCGCAGGGTTATATCACGAAAGACAAGCACGTAGCCGGTGATGTGGCCGTTCTCGTCTCTTACGGGTGAGGACTGCAATTCCACCGGTAAGAGTGCTCCAGCACGATTTAGGTAATAATTAGTTTCCGGGGTGTAAAGAGCGGTCAGCATCTCAGTTTTGAGGTGGAAAGGATGACCTGTTTCCCCTTCCTGCAGGCTGATGACTTCTTCAACTTTAAGGCCAATGATTTCTTCTTCTTTTTTGGCCAGCAACCGGGCAGCAGCTGGGTTAAGGAAATTTATCCGACCTTCCTGGTCTGTGGACACAAGGCCTTCAGTTATGCTGGAAAGTATGGCATTCAACCAGCGGCGTTGTTCTCGGTTTTTAATCTCCATATGATGTTTGAAAAAAGCTAGCTCAATGGTGACCAGCAGTTCTTTTTCTTCAAAGGGTTTTATCAGATAACCAAACGGTTCAGCAGCCGTGGAGTTCGCTAGTGTATCATCGTCAGCGTAGGCTGTTAGAAAAACTATCGGAATGGAGAATTCTTTCCAGATTGTGGCTGCAGCTTCTGTCCCATCCATCTGACCTTTAAGCCTGATATCCATCAAGACCAGGTCAGGATGTTGCGTGCGGGTTAAAGCCAGGGCCTGTTCACCACTTTCGGCAATTCCGGCTGACTGGTAGCCAAGGCTGATGACCATCTGTTCTATATGGCGGGAGATAAGCAGCTCATCTTCAACCACCAGGATTTTTTTGCCCCTCATCTTTTTGCCCCTGAAAAATTAAGAAAAATGGTGGGCGGTACTGGGCTCGAACCAGTGACCTCCGGTTTGTAAGACCGACACTCTGCCTCTGAGCTAACCGCCCAACGCTTATTTACCTCTAACTTAAGAGAAAGATGGATTTTTGTCAAGGGATAAGGGTGACAGAATTTTATCAACTGGTTTTTTGACTTTTCGGGCTTTGAACTTTTTCGTGCCCAGAACTTCTCTTTATCACTTTATCTGGCCACAAGAACAGGGGCTTTTGACTTTTTAGGAAGAGAGTAATAAAATTTAAAACTAATTTATTCCCATGATGGGTTCATCAAATTAAGGCTAATTAGAAGATTAAGTGTCAGAAATAATCAACCAGTTTGAAAGTTTGTTAAATTTATGGTCGGAAAATGGAGAACATCTGACCCCCAGGCTGAGCAGAGAGATCCTTAAGATTGCCCTTGAGCTCGTAAAAACCGGAAGCCTTGATAAAGTAGAGAGAAACTTATTACGCCTTTACCTTGAGAAAACATCCTGCCCTGTTTTTCTCAAGAATCTTTCTTATCCTGAGGAAAACCGTCAATGGGCTGAAAGCTGTTTTGCTATTATCCAGAACCTGGAATATAAGCTGGCAAATCTTTTTGAGGACCGAGTGAAAAAAAATCCGGAGAATACTCTGTTCCTTGACCTGGCTGATAACCCACCAAGACGATGGTCTTATAAAGAAGTTGACCGCTATCTCAAACTTCTGGCTGGAGCTTTTTATCTGACGGCTGCGCCCGACCAACCCAGGGTAGCCATCTATAGCGAGAACCACCTGGATACAGCCTGCTGCGACCTGGCTTGTCTGTTTTATGACATACTGGTTTCTCCTTTAAATCCCAATTTTAGCCTGGAAAACCTGGAGTACATTTTCAGCCTTCTGCAGTTTAATCTGGTAATTACCGATACGCCTGAGCGCCTAAGGCGTTTAGAGAAGTTAAAAGAAAAGACTGGCTGGAAATTTGAGACCCTGACCATATTTCGACCGGAAATGGGAGAAGCCCGGGCCACTTTGCTCGGAGAGCTGGTCAGGCGAGTGGACCTCAACCAGGCTGAGGCTGTTCTTAAGAGAAGGAGGCGTCCTCTTACCGAAGTAGCCACGGTGATGTTCACCTCAGGCAGTACTGGTCAACCCAAAGGAGTTTCTTTTTCAGAATACCATCTGGTTTCCAAACGCTTTGCCCGGGCGGCGGCTTTGCCCCAGGTTGGGGAGGATGAAGTACTTCTAGCTTTTTTGCCCCTCTACCACACCTTTGGCCGTTATTT
>JACIYK010000261.1 GCA_014359965.1 Candidatus Aminicenantota bacterium | reverse complement strand
TTTGATGAGAAAGGCCGGACTAAGAAATGGTACCCCGTCTAGGTGCACTCTTCAGAAGCGACACCTCAGAAGTCTGGCCGTCGAGGTGAGTTTACTCATACTCGTGCCAGGCTTTGATTTTTAGATTTTCCAGCCGGCGAAGCCTCAGGGCACTGACAAATGCTTCGGCCAGCTGCAAGTTGGTAATAACTGGAATGCCCAGGTCAACTGCCAGTCGCCGCATCCGGTAGTCGGAGTCAAATTCAATTCGCTTTCCGGTGTGTGGTATGGAAATCAGGAAATCAATCTTTTTGTCCATCAGGTAATCTTTCAGGTTGGGCTGGTGTGGCTGGTGAATTTTATAAAGCATAATATTGTCAATTTTATGTCGCTTTAAAAATCGGGAAGTGCCTTCAGTGGCGTAAATCTGAAGCCCGGCCCTGGCCAGCTCCTGCGCAGCCGCCAGAAATTTCTGCTTGTTTTCCTCGCCGCCCAGGCTGAGCAGGATTGATTTCTGAGGAAGTTTAAAGCCGGCAGCCAGCATAGCTTTAAGTAAAGCTTCCTGGACATCATCTCCCAGGCAGGCCACTTCACCGGTTGAAGCCATTTCTACGCCCAGACAGGGGTCAGCACCCTTCAGCCTGGAAAAGGAAAACTGCGGCGCCTTCACCCCGACATAATTCAGTTCAAAAATAGAGCGGCTGTTGCTTACCGGCAAACCAAGCATGGCCCTTACGGCCAGCTCAATAAAGGGAAGGCGCGAAACTTTGGAAACAAAGGGTAGCGAACGGGAAGCTCTCAGGTTACACTCAATCACTTTAAGCTGATTATCCCTGGCCAGAAGCTGCAGGTTAAATGGTCCGGTGATGTTTAAAGCTCGGGCAATTTTTTCGCCAATAATTCTTATCCGGCGCACGGTTTCCAGATAAAGCTTTTGCGGTGGGACGACCATAGTGGCATCTCCAGAATGGACGCCGGCATTTTCTATGTGCTCCACGATGGCTGAAGCCACAATTTTCCCTTTTACCGCTACCGCCTCTAACTCAATTTCCTTGGCTCCAACGATGAATTTGGAAATGACCACTGGGTGTTCGGGTGAGACTAAGGAAGCCCGCCTCAAGTACCGCTCCAGAAAGTTTTCTTCAAAAACCAGACTCATGGCTGCGCCGCTCAGCACGTAGGAAGGGCGAATTATTACCGGGTAGCCAACCTGCCGGCAGAATTCTTTGGCTTCTTCCACCGTGGTAACCTCTCTCCACGGCGGCTGGTCAATCCCGAGTTCATCCAGAAGTCTGGAGAATTTATGGCGGTCTTCAGCCCGGTCAATACTTTCTGGTGAAGTGCCCAGCACCCGCACGCCAGCCTGGTGCAATTTCAGAGCCAGGTTGTTCGGCACCTGGCCCCCCATAGAAATTATCACCCCGGATGGTTTTTCTTTTTCGTAGATATCCAGAACCCGCTCCAGACTCAGCTCATCAAAATAAAGCCGGTCGCACATATCATAATCGGTAGAAACGGTTTCCGGGTTGTAGTTGACCATGATGGTCTTAAAGCCGAGCTTTCTTAGCGTCAGAACAGTGTTTACACAGCACCAGTCAAATTCTACGGATGAACCAATGCTGTACGGACCCGAGCCCAGCACCATAACCTTCTTTTTTGCCGGCCGAAAATTGACGTCATCTTCCTGACCGTTATAGGTGAGATAAAGATAATTGGTTTTGGCCGGGTACTCAGCCGCTAGGGTGTCTATCTGTTTTACGGCCGGCTGCAGTTTGAGCTTTTTCCTTTTTTCCCTGACTTCGGCTTCGCTGGCGCCAATGAACAAAGAAATTTGCTTATCTGAAAATCCTTTTCTTTTGGCTTCTTTCAGTAAATCAGAAGGTAGAGTATCTAAAGTGTATTTTCTTATTTCCTTTTCCAGCTCCACCAGGCCTTTCATCTTATGCAGAAACCAGGGGTCTATCTGGGTAAGTGAAGCCACCTTCTCCACGGGCCAGCCTTTTTTGAAAGCTTCGGCCAGGCCGAAAAGCCTTTCGTCTGTCGGATGTTCCAGTTCCTTTTCCAGGTTTTTAAAAGAATAATTTTCGTTGCCCACAAACCCGTACATGCCGACCTGAAGCATGCGGATGGCTTTCTGCAGGGCTTCCTCAAAGCTGCGGCCGATGGCCATGACTTCGCCCACGGACTTCATTTCTGAACCAATTTTTTTGGAAACCCGAGCGAATTTCTTAAGGTCCCATCTGGGAATCTTGACGGTGACGTAATCAAGAGCCGGTTCAAAACAGGCAGTGGTCGCTCTGGTGACAGTGTTTTTCAGCTCCGGAAGGCGGTAGCCCAGCATTAATTTAGCAGCCATAAAAGCCAGTGGATAGCCAGTGGCCTTAGAAGCCAGCGCCGAGGAACGTGATAGCCGGGCGTTAATCTCGATTATCCGGTAATCGCTATTTTCCGGGTTGAGGGCAAACTGGATATTACATTCACCAATAATTCCTAATTTCCTGACCGCTTGGAAGGCAATTTCCCGCAGCTGGTGGTATTCCCGGTTGGTCAGAGTTTGCGAGGGAGCCACCACCACACTTTCGCCTGTGTGAATCCCCATCGGGTCGAGGTTTTCCATGTTGCAGATGGCCAGGCAGTTATCAGCCTCATCGCGAACGATTTCGTACTCAATCTCTTTCCAGCCTTCCAGGTATTCTTCAATCAAAACCTGCTTGAGCTCAGAAAAAGCCAGGCGCAGTCTTTGT
>JACIYK010000260.1 GCA_014359965.1 Candidatus Aminicenantota bacterium | reverse complement strand
GTTTACAGGAAATGGATGTTGAGGGAAGCCTTTCAAAATGTATTAGGGTTTTAATTTTATGTGTATCTGAGATGAACCAAGATGAAGCTAAACATGTCTACCCGGGTATTTCCTATATATTCCTAAATCGGGTTGAGTGATTAAGATGGCTTTTCATCCTTCAATCAGCAAGAAATGTAGGATAGGGCCTCCATTGCCAAATTAACTTTATTTTATTCCCAGTTCCTTTCCGTATTTTTCGAAAAGTTTTTTCAGCTCTTCCCTGGTTATCACATACCGGGTAACAAATATGGAAAGTGTCGACCGCACCGGGTCGTTGGTCTTAAGCAAAATATAATCCCGAAGCAAGCCCAGGCGGCCTGATTTACCTGGAAAACGCACTTCCAGTTCCACTGATTTACCAGCTGGTATCCGGTAAGGGAAAGAGATTTTCTTACCCTTGACGTAAAAAGAAGTTTCGCTCATTTCGCAATCGACCTTAAGTTCAAGCTGACCGGTGTTTTTAAGCCTGATAACAGTTGAGGCTTCTTCGCCTTCAAGAGAAATACCCAAGTCCACGTTATAGCGGTCGAGCTCCACTCTGGGAGAAGGGCCCACTTCTACAAAAGTCCTGATGGTCAATTCCACGCGGGCATTCTCCGGGTCGTTGGATTCAAAATAGATGTATTTGACCACTTTATCGTAATAACCGCGGGAGTCGAAAGTAACCTTCAATCGCCCTTCCTGACCAGGAGCCAGTTCATTGGCCGAAACCAGAGCCGCCGTACAGCCACAAGAAGTGGAGACCCGCTTAACTTTGAGAGGTGCGTTGCCTTCGTTGCGAAAAATAAATTCATGACTGACTATTTCGCCCTGCTTTATCTTACCAAAATCCCATTCTTTCTCTTTAAAGACCACTTTCGGCCGAGTGCTCTGGGCAAGCAATAATGAACCAGCCAGGATTACTACTGAAAAAACAATTATCAGATTTAAAGCCAGCTTATTCTTCATCCCATCCTCCATTCTTTGTTATTATAATCCACATCCTTTAAGCTGTCACCTTCTCTTTTGTTGATATAATTTTTTTAAAAGAAGATATTTCCTGAGCAAACCAACTGATTTTAATAGATAAATTTATCTCTACTAAGCTTTTTCCAGCCGTAAAAAGTTTCTTGACAACCCAGTAGCTCTTTAATATATGATATAGTCGATAATATTAGTCGACTATTAAGGAGAGACAGAGTTTGAAACTCTCAACCAAAGGCGAATACGCCAGCCGGGCCATGGTGGAATTGGCTGCCTCCTTCGGTCAGGGGCCACTGCCCATTAAAATTATCGCTTTAAGGCAGGCTATTCCTCAGCAATTTCTGGAACAAATACTTCTTCTTTTGAAAAGAGCGGGCTACGTGAAAAGCAGAAAAGGTCCCAACGGTGGTTATTATCTGGCTAGGCCGCCAGCTGAAATTACGGTGGCAGAAGTTATCAGGGTGATGGACGGACCGCTGGCTCCTATAAATTGCGTGAGTGTCATGGAACATGAGCCCTGCCCACTGGAAGGAAAATGCGGCCTGCGGCTGCTCTGGAAAGAAGTCCGAGACATGGTAGCCGCCCACCTGGAAAAAACTACTTTTGCCGATGTTCTCAAGCGTCAGATGAGCTTGAAGCAAAAAAAACGCCTGGAGAAATCCAAATGAAAAAACTCAGGTGCTCTATTCTCTGGTGGCTTTTTTTCTATTTTTTAGCCGGAGGACTGCTTTCTCCTGCACTATCCGCCAAGGAAAAGGAAAAACCCGGATTGGGAAATACAGTAGGAAGCTCACTGCCACTTAAACTTTCTGGCTACGCCCAGCTCCAGCTCAGCGAAAAAAACACAGAAAACCTTACTTTTTTCATCAACCGAGCTAGGTTTTCTCTCGCCGGAGCCTTGACCAGATGGTTACGTTTTAAATTGCAGGCCGACGTGGCTAAATCTCCTGTCCTCCGCGATGCTCTGGCCGAGGTCATTTTGAGCGAAAAAATAAACCTTCGCCTTGGACAATTCATAGTCCCCTTCGGTCTGGAGAACACTACCTCCGCCGGTGAGCTTTTGACCATTAACCGCTCTCAGACCGTAGATCTTCTGGCACCAGGCCGGGATAATGCTGCTGCCGGTCGGGATCAGGGTGTAATGCTATTCGGGCACTACTCGGTTTTTGAATACCATCTTGGTCTGTTTAACGGCTCAGGCATAAACAGAAAAGACGACAATGATCACAAAGATTTCAGTTTCCGAGTTCTGCTGCGGGCTGCCCCGGGACTAAAAGCTGGCTTTTCTGTTTACCAGGGCAGAAAGCGGGCCGCTGAAAATACTACTAATTTAGTAAGAAATAAGTATGGCCTGGAAGCCAGCTTCACCCGAGAACGTTTTCTGCTCAATGCTGAATACCTGAGGGCCACCGATGGCCAGCAAAAAAAGCAGGGTGGCTATGTGCTTCTGGCTTATTCTGTAAAACCTGAAAAGTTACAGTTAATCGGACGACTGGAGACCGTTAACTTAGACCTATCTCTGGCAGGACAGAAGAGCACTGTTTACACTGCCGGAGTAAACTGGTTTATTACTTCCAAATCAAAACTCCAGATAAATTATGAATATCATGACCGCCAGGCTGATGCCAACATCAGAGCTTTCCTTGTGCAGCTTCAGGTCGGGTTTTAAGCAGAAATAATGGGCTACTATGACCTGGCCGAAAACAAAATGAAATATTAGGA